>PMSW01000131.1 GCA_003168215.1 Actinomycetota bacterium | reverse complement strand
GGCCCGGCCCGGCCAGGCCCGGTCGCCGGCCCGCCGTGCGCGCGGACCCTGGCGAGCACGAAGGCCTCATCCATCATGCCGAGCCACCGGTCCAGGTTGACCGCGTACAGCTGGCGCAGCCCGCGGTCCTTGATCTTGGCCACGATCGGCGCGGCCGCGTCCAGCGCGGCCAGCCGGCCCTCCGCGGTTTCCATGTCATGCTCGCCAAGCACGCTGCGGACGGCGAACTCGAACAGCGGCACCCGCTGCGCGACCAGTTCCCTGACGGCCGCGTCGCCGCGGGAGAGCCGCAGGTCACACGGATCAAGGCCGTCCGGCTGCACGGCGACGAAAGTCTGGGTGACGAACTTCTCTTCCATCCCGAACGCCCGCAGGGCGGCACGCTGCCCCGCGGCGTCGCCGTCGAACGTGAAAATGACCTCACCGCGGAACTGGCTCTCGTCCATCAGCAAGCGCCGCAGGACGCCGATGTGACCATCGCCGAAGGACGTGCCGGAGGTGGCGACGGCGGTGGTGATGCCGGCCAGGTGGCAGGCCATCACGTCGGTGTAACCCTCGACGATGACGGCCTGGCGGCGCTTCGCGATTTCCCGCTTCGCCAGGTCCGCCCCGTAGAGCACCGAGCTCTTCTTGAAGAGAATCGTCTCTGGCGTGTTCAGGTACTTGGGGCCCTGGTCACTGGCCGAGAGCTTGCGGGCGCCGAACGCGATGACGTCGCCGCTCAGGTCCCTGATCGGCCAGACCAGGCGGTCATGGAACCGGTCGATCGGCCCGTGCCTGCCCTCCTTGGCCAGCCCGCCGAGGATCAGCTCGGCCTCGGTGAACCCGCGCCCGCGCAGGTGCCTGGTGAGCGCGTCCCATTCGGCCGGCGCGTAGCCGACGCCGAACTGCGCCGAATCCGCCAGCTCGAATCCGCGCTCGGCAAGGAAAGTGCGCGCAGCCAGCGCATCGGCGCCTGAGATCCGTTCAGAATAAAAGTCGGCTGCCTCGCGATGTGCCTGCAGAACCCTGCGGCGCTGACTCTGTTCCTGGCCGGGGACGTGGCCGCCCTGCTCGTATCGCAGGTCGATGCCAGCCCTGGCCGCCAGGCGCTCGACCGCCTCGGCGAAGTTGAGGTTGTCAATCTTCTGCACGAACTTGATGACGTCGCCGCCCTCGGAGCACGAGAAGCAGTACCACAGCCCGCGGGCCGGGGTGACGTTGAACGACGGCGTCTTCTCGTCGTGAAACGGGCATAGTCCCTTGAGCGAGCCACCGCCCGCGCTGCGAAGCTGCAGGTACTCCCCCACAACCTCGTCGATGGCCGAGCGCTCGCGGACGACGTGAATGTCCTCGTCGCGGATCCGGCCTGCCACGTCCGCCCTCCGCAGTTGCCCGCTGTCGTCGCCGCGAGTCTAGTCCCCGGCACCGTCGTTCGGGTGCCGTCCTTGGCGCGTCCAGGCGGCTGTCCATGCCTGCCGCGCGACAGCGCGATCGCCGGATCATAGGATCGCGATCGTGCGCGCATTGACGTGGATCAAAGAGCGGGGCGCTGAGTTCGCGACGGTCGATGTGAGCGCCGCGGCCGATGTCGGCGGCGGCTGGCTGTGCGCGACCGGCGTCGCGGTCGGCGCCGACCCGCTGCCCTACCGGCTGGACTATGAGCTTGACTGCGGGGACGACTACGTCACGAGCTGGCTGACGGTGCGCACGCAGGGCTCCGGCTGGCAGCGCAAGCTTGAGCTGGCGCGTAGTCCGGACGGCAAATGGAGCGTCCAGGCCAGCGCCGAGGGTGATCCCGGCGTGCCGATGGCGCCGCCAGGCGGGGACCCGGCGCCGTTCCAGCAGGCACTGGACTGCGATCTCGGCATGTGCCCGGTCACGAACACGATGCCGGTGCTCCGGCACGGCATGCTCGGCGGCGGCGAGCCCAGGGAATTCGTGATGGCCTGGGTGAGCGTGCCTGAGCTGTCCGTGCGGGCGTCTGTGCAGAGGTACACGTTCGTTCGCCGTGAGGCCGCTGACGACGCCGGGCTGAGCGTGATCCGCTATCAGAGCGGCGACTTCTCCGCCGACGTCGTCTTCGACGCCGAGGGCTTCGTGGTCGACTATCCGTACCTCGGCAGGCGCGCCTGACCAGGTCCGGCTGGCCTTCGGCGGCGACCTGGCTGGTACCGTCACGGCGTGCCTCGTCTGCTGGTGCTCTGGGATATGGCGGCACATGCGCCGGAACTGGCCGATCTCGTCAGGGAACGCGGCACCGTCCTGCCCGGAGCCGCCGAGGCGATCGCGGCCCTGGCGATGGCTGGCGCCGATGGCGCCGACGCTGCGGCGTCCGCTGCGGGCGGCGAGCACGGTGCCCGGCAGGTTGTGCAGGCACTGCTGACGGGAAACATCCGCCCGCTCGCAGAGGTAAAGCTCGGGGCGCTCGGACTTACCGGCCATCTTGACCTCGACGTCGGAGCATACGGTGACGTGCATGAGCTGCGTTCTCAGCTCGTTGAGCCGGCCCGCCGGAAGGCGGCGCTAGCTTACGGCGCCGACTTCGGCGGCCATGCGACCATCCTCGTCGGTGACACTCCGCTCGACGTCGAGGCCGCTCTGGTGGCCGGCGCCAGGGCGGTCGGCGTCGCGACCGGCGGCTTCTCAGCGGCGGAGCTGACCGCGGCGGGGGCGCACGCCGTGCTGCCCGACCTGACCGACACCGGGCGCGTCCTCGCCGCGGTACTCGGCCCGCCCCTGCCGTAGCTCCGGCAACGCCCCTTCCGTAGCTTCGGCAACGCCCCTCGCGAGAGCGACCTGGGCCGGATGAGCCGGCAGCTGAGCCTCGTCAGCCCCATCAGCCTCATCTTCACCAGCGTCTCTGGCGGCGGTTACGTTTTATCCGGCTGGCACCGGCCAGATCGTAACCGCTGAGTTGATCAGCTCCCGGGACGGGGACGGGGACGGGGACGGAGCGGGAGCGGGAGCGGGAGCGGGGGCGGGGGCGGGAGAGGGAGCGGGGGCGGGGACGGGGGCGGTTGTCGCTGCCCGGCTGCTATAGCTCGCCAAGGGGGACGCCGGGGTCGGCGAGACGGCCGGGATCAACCGGGAGCCCGGACCGGATCAGCGCCTGAATGTCGTCGTTCACGTCCCAGACGTTGACGTTCATGCCGGCTACGACTGCGCCGTCGGACAGCCAGAACGCGATGAACTCCAGTGACTCCCGGTCCCCTCGGTAGATGACCTGGTCGTAGCTGCCCGGCTCGGGCAGCCCGGCCGCCTCCATGCCGAGGTCGTACTGGTCGCTGTAGAAGTAGGGCACCAGATCGTAGGAGACCTGGTGGCCGAGCATCGACTTCGCCGCCAGCGGGCCGCCGGTAAGGGCGTTCCCCCAGTGCTCGACCCGGATTCTGCGGCCGAGTAGCGAGTTGAACGCGTTCGCCACGTCCCCGGCCGCGTAAATGTCAGGGTCGGAGCTGCGCAGCGCCTCGTCGGCAAGTATTCCGTTGCCGACATCCAGGCCGGCGTCGGCCGCGATCCAGGCGTTCGGCACCGCGCCGATCCCGATGATCACAACGTCCGCGGGCAATTGCGCGCCCGAGGAAGTCACCACCCCGCTGACCCGCCCGCCGGAGCCCCGCAGCTCGCTGACCCCCTCGCCGAACCTGAACACCACGCCATGGCTACGGTGCAGCCCGGCGAAGACCTCGCCGAGCTCGGGGCCGATCGATCGCTGCAGCGCGCCTGGCTCAGGCTCTACGACCGTCACGTCGCAGCCGTAGTGACGTGCCGCCGCGGCGGTCTCGAGCCCGATCCAGCCGGAACCGGCGATCACTACCCGGCCGCCGCCGTGCAGCGCGGTCCTGAGCTGCTCGGAGTCCTCGACCGTGCGCAGGTACAGCACGCCCCCGAGGTCAGCGCCCGGCAACCTGATCCGGCGGGGCGATGCGCCGGTGGTGATCAGCAGTTTGTCGTAGGGGACAGAGCTGCCGTCGGCGAGCGCCACCCGGCGGCCGGCCCGGTCGATGGACCTGACGGCAACGCCGAGCCGCAGGTCGACGTCGTGTCCGGCGTACCAGCCTTCTTCGTGCACGTAGACCGAGGACTTCTCGTCCTTGCCGAGCAGGAACCCCTTCGACAGCGGCGGCCGCTCATAAGGCCGCTGCTGCTCGTCGCCGATGAGCACGACGGCGCCGGTGAAGCCCTCCTCGCGCAGGGTCTCGGCGGCCTTGGCGCCAGCCAGGCTGGCGCCGACGATCACGTAAGCAGGCTCGGCGGACATCGGGTGCTCCCTTCCGGTGGCGGTCTCGTGGGCTCCGGCGGCCTCGTGCTGGCCACGGGCGTGGTCACGAGCCAGGGACCTGGCACAGCCGCCGGTGCCAGGCGAGCGCCGAGGTATCAGTGAGCGAGGCTATCTGGTCGATCACCACGCGCAGCCGCTGCGGGTCCGAGCCAGCGGTCTCGAAGGAGGCCCGGAACATCGGGTCCAGCCCGGCCGCCCCAGCGGCCAGCAGCGCCCCGGCCAGCTCGGTGATGACCTCGCGTTCCCTGGCCTGCCCGGCCGCGGCACCCGCGCGGCTCATCACATAGTGCGCGGTGACCCCTTTCAGCAGCGCGCACTCCAACCGCTGCTCGCGGGGAACGACCAGGCCGGCCGCGTATCTGGTCAGCGGCCGCGCACCGGCGGGGCGGGTGGCCTGCAGCGCAGCCCGGCAGAACCGGCCGATCAGCTCGCTGGTCAGGTTCTTCACCGAGGCCGCCGAGGCAGGGCCGCCGTCGAACCACTCGGGCCAGCAGTCCTGCTCAAGCAGCCGCCCGAACACCTCTCGTAGCTCGGCCGAGCTGACCGAGCCAGGCTCGCAGTACACGGCCCCGGCCAGCTCAGCGACCAGGCCCTGCTCGGCCTGGTCCCGTAGCTGATCGAGCTTGATCAGGCCCGCGTGCAGCCCGTCTTCCAGGTCATGCACGGAGTAGGCCACGTCGTCGGCCCAGTCCATCACCTGTGCCTCAAGGCAGGGCTGGCTGGCCGGCGCACCCTCCCTGATCCAGCCGAAAACGGCGGCGTCGTCGTCATACGCGCCGTACTTCCCGCCGTCCGCCGGGGGCGGCCACGGGTATTTGAGCGTCGCGTCCAGGGTGGCCCTGGTCAGGTTCAGGCCCGCGCCAGTGACCTTGGCCTCCAGCCGGGTAAGCAGCCGCAGGCTCTGCGCATTGCCCTCGAACCCGCCGCAGCCGACGGCGAGCTCGGCAAGCGCCGACTCGCCATTATGACCGAACGGAGGATGCCCCAGATCATGTGCCAGGCAGGCCGCATCGACCAGGTCGGGATCACATCCGACCGCCGCCCCGAGCTCGCGGCCTACCTGGGCGCATTCCAGCGAGTGGGTAAGCCTGGTCCGCGGGAAGTCGCCCGAGCCGACCTCGACCACCTGCGTCTTGGCGGCGAGGCGGCGCAGCGCGGCACTGTGCAGCACCCGGGCGCGGTCCCGTTCGAACGGGCTGCGCCCGGCGCTGCGCGCGCGCTTGGGCGGCTCGGGCGCCCAGCGCGCCGCCGCATGGCTGTCGTAGCCGGCTGTCACCGGCTATTGCCGGACGTCACCGGCTGTCGCTGGCCCCGGTGGCTTCCTCGACGGCCGCGCGGCCGGCCTCCAGCCGGGCGACGGGCACCCGGAACGGCGAGCAGGACACGTAGTCGAGACCGGCGCCGTGGAAGAAATGCACGGACTCGGGGTCGCCGCCATGCTCGCCGCAGACCCCGATCTTGAGATCGGGCCGGGTGGCCCTGCCCTCTTCGACGGCGATCCGGACCAGGCGGCCGATGCCGTCGGCGTCCAGCGTCTCGAACGGCGAGACGCCGAAGATGCCCAGGTCGATGTAACGGCTGAAGAACGAGCCCTCCACGTCATCACGCGAGAAGCCCCAGCCCATCTGGGTGAGATCGTTCGTGCCGAAGGAGAAGAACTCGGCCGCCTGCGCGATCTGCCCGGCGGTGAGCGCGGCGCGCGGCACCTCGATCATCGTGCCGATCAGGGTGTGCGCCTTGGTGCCGGTCTCCGCCGCCACCTCGGCGAGCACCCGCTCGGTCTCGTCGCGCGCGAGCTCGAGCTCCTGCACCGCGCCGACCAGCGGGATCATGATCTCCGGCTTCGGGTCGCCGCCATCGCGCACCCGCTGCGCGGCGGCGTGCGCGATCGCGCGGACCTGCATGGCGTAGAGCCCGGGGATGACCAGGCCCAGCCGGACGCCGCGCAGGCCGAGCATGGGGTTCTGCTCGTGCAGCCGGCGCACGGCGTCCAGCAGCTTCTTGTCCTGCTCGGTGGCGCTGTCGCCGGCCAGCGCGACCTTGACGGTCAGCTCGGTGAGGTCGGGCAGGAACTCGTGCAGCGGCGGGTCGAGCAGCCGGATGGTGACCGGCAGCCCGTCCATCGCCTCCAGGATCTCCACGAAGTCGCCCCGCTGCAGCGGCTCCAGGGCGTCCAGGGCGGACTGGCGGGTCGCGTCGTCGTCGGCCAGGATCAGCCGCTCCACGAGCTGCCGCCGCTCGCCGAGGAACATGTGCTCGGTCCTGGTCAGGCCGATGCCCTGGGCGCCGAACCGGACGGCCCGCGCCGAGTCCTCGCCGTTGTCGGAGTTGGCGCGGACGCCGAGCCTGCGGCGCTCGTCCGCGTGAGTCATGATCCGGTGCACTGCCCCGACCAGCTCGTCGGACGCAGGGTCGATGTTGCCCTCGAAATACTCGACCACCGGCGAGGCCATCACCGGCACCTCGCCGAGGTAGACCACGCCGGACGTGCCGTCGATCGAGATCAGGTCGCCCTCGCTGACGGTCACGCCGCCGGGCGCGGTGAAGGTGCGGCCAGCCACGTCCATGTCCAGCTCGTCTGCGCCGCACACGCAGGTCTTGCCCATGCCGCGGGCGACCACGGCCGCGTGGCTGGTCTTGCCGCCCCGGCTGGTCAGGATGCCGCGCGCGGCGATCATGCCGTGCAGGTCGTCCGGGTTGGTCTCCCGCCGGACCAGGATGACGTCCTCGCCCGCCGCTGCCTGCTCGACCGCCCGGGCGGACTCGAACACCGCCTTGCCGACTGCGGCGCCCGGGGACGCGCTGATCCCCTTGGCGATCTTCTTGACGTCCCCGCTGGTATCGAACCTGGGGAACATGAGGTGCGCCAGCTGCTCGCCGGTGACCCGGGTCAGCGCCTCGTCCATGTCGATCAGGTCCTGGTCGACAAGCTGGATGGCGATCCGGAACGCGGCCGCGGCGGTGCGCTTGCCGACCCGGGTCTGCAGCATCCAGAGCTTGCCGCGCTCGATGGTGAACTCGATGTCGCACAGGTCCCGGTAGTGGTTCTCCAGGGTCGCCATGATCTGCATCAGCTCGGCGTAGCACACGGCGTTGATCTGCTCGAGGTCCTGCAGCGGGACGGTGTTGCGGATGCCGGCCACGACGTCCTCGCCCTGGGCGTTCTGCAGGTAGTCGCCGTAGACGCCTTGCTGGCCGCTGCCCGGGTCGCGGGTGAAGGCGACGCCGGTGCCCGAGTCCATGCCCAGGTTGCCGAAGACCATCGCGACAATGTTGACCGCGGTGCCCAGGTCGGTGGGGATCCGCTCCTGGCGCCGGTAGAGGATCGCGCGGTCGGCGTTCCAGGAATTGAAGACGGCGTTCACCGCGAGGTCCATCTGCTCCCGCGGGTCCTGCGGGAAGTCACGGCCGGTGTGCTTGCGGACGATGTCCTTGAAGGTGTCGACGATGGCGCGCAGGTCGTCGGCGTCCAGGTCGAGGTCGTTCTTCGTGCCCTTGGCCTGCTTGGCCTGCTCGATCGCGTGCTCGAAGTCACCGCCCTCGATGTCGAGCACCGTCTTGCCGAACATCTGGATCAGCCGGCGGTAGGAGTCCCAGGCGAAGCGCTCGCTGCCGGCCTGCTTGGCCAGGCCGTGCACCGACTCATCGGACAGGCCGATGTTCAGCACGGTCTCCATCATTCCCGGCATCGAGAACTTGGCCCCGGACCTGACGCTGACCAGCAGCGGATCAGCGTGGTCGCCGAGCCGCCTGCCCATCTTCTCCTCTAGCTGACGCAGGTGCTCACTGACTTCTGCGTCGAGACCGGCGGGAATGGATCCGTTCTGAAGGTAATAGCGGCAGGCATCGGTGGTGATGATGAAGCCGGGGGGCACGGGCAGTCCCAGGTTGGTCATCTCGGCCAGGTTGGCGCCCTTGCCGCCCAGCAGGTCCTTCAGGTCCTTGTTGCCCTCGGTAAAGTCGTAGACGAGCTTCGGCACTGCACGGTCTCCTCATGACGCCGCCGGGTCCGGCACAAGAGCCTGGACGCTGGGCGGCCAAAGTAACTGTGGCCTCACGGCCCCTGCTAAGGACTCTACCGAGACCCGCGGGCCACCGGGAACGTAGCCGGCCGGACGCGGGCTCCAGGTACCCTCGCGACGGCCAGGCATCCGTGCCAAACTCAGCCATGGACATGCCGAGCGCGAGCGTGATCGGGCTGCTGCATCCGGGCGAGATGGGTGCCTCCGTAGGCCGTTGCCTGACCGACGCGGGACACGTCGTGCTGTGGGCGTCGCAGGGGCGCGGGCCGGAGACGGCCGCGCGTGCCCGGGCCGCTGGCCTGGAGGATGCCGGGACCACCGAGGAGGTAGCCGGGCGCGCGGAGATCATCCTGTCGATCTGCCCGCCGCACGTGGCGCTGGACGTGGCCTGGGCCGCGCAGGGGTTCGGCGGCCTGTTCATCGACGCGAACGCGATCTCCCCGGCCACGGCCCGCGAGGTCGCGCTGATGGTGGAGGACGGCGGGGCTACCTACGTCGACGGCGGGATCATCGGCCCGCCGCCGGCCGCCGCGGGCAGTACCCGCCTGTATCTGTCCGGCCCGGATGCGCCGGCCGTGTGCGCTCTTTTCGCTGGCACGCCGCTAGATGCCCGGGTCGCCGGCGGTAGTGCGACCGCGGCCTCGGCGGTGAAGATGGCCTACGCCGGGTGGACGAAGGGCACCGCGGCACTCCTGCTCGCGCTGCGGGCGCTTGCCCGGGCTGAGGGCGTGGAGGACACGCTGCTGCAGGAGTGGGCGCTGTCCCAGCCAGCGCTGGCGGACCGGTCGCGCAGCGCCGCGCAGGCTGCCACAGCGAAAGGCTGGCGCTGGGTTGCCGAGATGGAGGAGATCGCGGCGACCATGAGCGCGGCCGGCCTGCCGGACGGATTCCACCAGGGCGCCGCGGAGATTTTCCGCCGCGCACCCCGGACTAACACGGCCGCCGCCGGCGATCTAGGTCTCGACGTTGTGCTGGCGGCGCTGGCGCCGGCCTGGGCAGACGAGCGGTGACCGGGCGACTGGCCAGGAAGTGACCGGCGCCGAATGAGAAAGTGACCGGCGCACGACTAGAAACAAGCGCTGCCGCCAGGGCCGGAGCACATTATTATCGTTCCAACCAGTCGGCAGCCCGGAGGGAACATGAGGCTGCGCTTCGACCGCCGCTTGTCGTTCATCCTGGCTGGCATTGTGGTCGCGCTGCTCGGCATCGGTGCCTTCCTGGCCCGGGGCCCGATCGGCCTCGGCAACGGCCCGCTGTTCTTCGAGTCGTTCAGCATCTCCGGCTGGCGCGATGCCGGCCGGGCTCCCGTCGGCCTGATCGTCCCCGTCATCAACCACGGCCGGTCAGCCGCGGTCATCAACGGGATCACCCTCGTCGGCGGCCGTAACGGGTACCCGGCGCCGCAGCTGACCACCGCGTACGGCGCGCATGACGCAGGCTGCTCGGCAATCGGCCCGCTGAGCGGGCCGGGAAGCGATGCCGACACCGGCCGGTGCGCCACCGGGCACCTGGCCCTGGCTGGCCTGACCATCCCGCCCAGCCGAAAGCTGCTGGACCGGGTCACCGGCAAACTGGTGGCAGTATCCAGCCTGGGCCTGGTAGCCGAGGCCGAGCCGCCGGCGCCCGGGCGCTGCTGGACGGTGAAGGCGATGGCCATCCACTACCGCGTCGGCATCCGGCACTACACCGCCACGGCGGAAGAAGCCGGCGCGGTCTGCGGTAGCGGGGTCTCCAGCACGGAACTGCAGGCTGCCATCGACTCCCTCGGCGGATGACCCTGCTGGGGCAGGCAACCGCTAACGGGGCAGGGGGCATTCGCGAGCGGGAAGGATTTGCGTCAGATAGCGCTCCCAATCCTTCGCCCTGGCGGACCCCGGGCTAGATCCGCCAGGCCGTGCCGGTTAGCAGCCGGCCATCCGTTCGGAAAGATAGGCAGTCAGCCCGTCAATGCCGATCCGCTCCTGCTTCATCGAGTCGCGCTCGCGGACGGTGACTGCCTGGTCTTCCAGTGTCTCAAAATCAACAGTTACGCAGTAAGGGGTGCCGACCTCATCCTGGCGGCGGTAACGCCGGCCGATCGCGCTGGCGTCGTCGAAGTCGGCATTCCAGTGCCGCCGCAGCTCGGCGGCCACGTCCCTGGCCTTCGGGGAAAGGTCGGAGTTGCGCGACAGCGGCAGGACGGCGACCTTGACCGGGGCGATCCTGGGATCGAGCCGCAGCACGGTCCGCTTCTCCAGCTTGCCCTTGGCGTCCGGCGCCTCGTCCTCGGTATAGGCGTCGAGCAGATGCACCAGCAGCGTGCGGTCCACGCCGAGCGCGGGCTCTACCACGTACGGGACGTACCGTTCCCCCGACTCGGGATCGAGGTAGGACATGTCCTGGCCGGATGCCTTCCCGTGCGTGGTGAGGTCGAAGTCGGTGCGGTTCGCGATCCCCTCAAGCTCCCCCCATTCGCTGCCCGGGAAGTCAAACCTGTACTCGATGTCGACCGTGCGCTTGGAGTAGTGCGACAGCTTCTCCTGGGGGTGCTCGTACAGCCGCAGGTTGTCCCTGCTGATCCCGAGTCCGACATGCCAGTCGAGCCGCGCGTCGATCCAGCGCTGGTGCCATTCCTCGTCGGTGCCCGGCTTGACGAAGAACTCCATTTCCATCTGCTCGAACTCGCGGGTGCGGAAAATGAAGTTGCCGGGAGTGATCTCGTTGCGGAACGACTTGCCGATCTGCCCGATGCCGAAAGGGAGCTTCTTGCGGGACGTCTGCAGCACGTTGCGGTAGTTGATGAAGATGCCCTGGGCGGTCTCGGGCCGCAGGTACGCCAGGCCCGATTCGTCCTCGACCGCGCCCAGGTAGGTCCGCAGCAGGCCGTTGAAGTTTCGCGGCTCGGTGAAGGCCCCCCGGGTGCCGCAGTTCGGGCAGGCCAGCTGGGCAAGGCCGTCCTCCGGCGGGTGACCGTGCTTCTCCTCGTACGCCTCGATGAGGTGATCGGCCCGGAAGCGCTTGTGGCAGGACATGCATTCCGTCAGCGGGTCGGTGAACTCGGTGACATGGCCGCTGGCCTCCCACACCTCGCGGGCCAGGATCACCGAGGAGTCGAGGCCCACGATGTCGTCGCGTTCTTGCACCATCGAGCGCCACCACTGGCGCTTGATGTTGTTCTTCATCTCGACGCCGAGCGGCCCGTAGTCCCAGGCCGCGCGGAGGCCGCCGTAGATCTCGCTGGACGGGAAGACGATCCCCCGCCGCTTGCACAGGCTGACCAGGGTCTCCATGCGGTCACTGCGTTTGGCCATCAAGGTCTCCATCCGGCTGGCGGTCGGCGGCTCTGTTCAGCGCACGGCATCGCCTCGGGGCGCGGGTCAGTCGCTAAGTTTAGCGGTGTGCCAGCCCGCAGCAGCCGGATTATGGCGCCGGGCAGCCTCGCCATGGCGCCGGCAGTGGCGTCGGCGGTGGCGTCGGCGGTGGCCGGGCGATGGTGCGCGGCGGCCGGGCGATGGTGCGCGGCGGCCGGGCCATGGTGTCCGGCGGCGCCGCCTGACCCGGCAAGCGGCGCCGCCTAGCCCGGCAAGCGGCGCCGCGTGGCCCGGTACCAGGCCGTATCTTTGCCGTACGGAAGTCAATTTGCCATCCGGAAGTCCAATTGTGAGCGAGAGGCCGACCACTGTGACCAGCAAACGGCCAGCCCGGCCCCGGCCAGCCCGGTCTCAGCCTCCCCGGCCAGCCCGGCCTCAGCAGCCCCGATCCCAGCCTGCCCGGCCTCAGCAGGCCCGATCCCAGCCTGCCCGGCCCAAGGTTGCCCGGCCCAAGGGTGCCCGGCCCACTGGTGCCCGCCCCGGGTCCGGCCGGGCTGGGTCCCGGCCTGCGCGACCGGGGGCTCAGTCGGCAGCCGGGCGCAGCGGCACCCGCAGCGCGGTGGAACGTCGCAGCGCCGCCCAGCTGGTGTTCCTGCGCCAGATGCCGGCCTGGGTGCTGCCGTTCGTGATGGCCGCGCTGCTCATCGCCGGGCTCGCCGTGCACGGCTGGCTCGGCGCGGCCGCGCTCTGCCTGGTGGCCGGCTTCGTCGGCTGGCTCGGTTACCTGTCGTGGCCCGCGCTGACCATGCCCGGCCGGATCGGCCGGGTGGTACTGGTAGCTTGCGCGCTCGGGCTGGCCGTCTTCGAGGCCATGCGCTGACCGGCTGGGAACGCGGGGCGGGGCGGCTCGCCGGGGCCCGGCCAGGCTGATGATGGGCGGCCGGGAAATCCGGCCCGCGGCTAGTCCTGAGCGGGACCGGTGACCGGGTTGGGCGCGGCGCCCCCGTACCGGCGGTCCCTGCTCGCGAAGATCTCGCAGGCGTGCCACAGGTGGCGGCGGTCAAAGTCGGGGAAGAGCGTGTCGAGGAACACCAGCTCGGCGTAGGCGGACTGCCAGATCAGGAAATTCGACATCCGCTGCTCGCCGGAAGACCGGATGAACAGGTCGACGTCGGGGATGCCGGGCTCGTCCAGGTAACGGGCGAACACCGCCTCGTCGATCCGGTCGGCGCGCAGCTTCCCGGCGGCGACGTCCGCCGCGATCGCCGCGGCGGCATCAACGATCTCGGCGCGGCCGCCGTAGTTGACGCAGAACTGCAGGGTCAGCACCGAGTTGCCCGCGGTCATCTGCTCGGCGTCCTCAAGCTCCCTGATCACGCTGCGCCACAGCCTGGGACGCCGGCCGGCCCAGCGCACCCGCACGCCCATCTCGTTCAGCTGATCGCGGCGGCGGCGGATTACGTCGCGGTTGAAGCCCATCAGGAAGCGGACCTCGTCCGGCGAGCGCCGCCAGTTCTCGGTGGAGAACGCGTAGGCCGACAGGTACGGGATGCCCAGCTCGATGGCTCCCATGATCACGTCGAACAGCGAGTGCTCGCCCCGCTGGTGGCCTTCCGTCCGCGGCAGGTCGCGCTGCTTGGCCCAGCGGCCGTTGCCATCCATGACCAGGGCCACATGCCGGGGCACGAACGCGGCCGGAATCGCGGGCGGACGGGCGCCACCGGGATGCGGGTACGGCGGCCGGACCTGGCTCGTCATGCGGACCGCGCAGGGCTGCTCACGCGGACCGCGCAAGGCTGCTCACGCGTGCCCGCCCAAGGGCTGCTCACGCGTGCTCCACGTGACGGAGCGAGCGGATCGAGTGCTCCAGGTGCCATTGCAGGTACGCGGCGACCAGTCCGCTGCACTCGACCTGATGCCGGCGCTCGCTAGCGTCGGCGTGCGGCCAGTCACCGCTCATCAGCGCACTCATCAGCGCGATCGTCTGCGCCGATGGGGTGGCCGCGCCGGGCGCCCGGCACGACCGGCAGATCAGGCCTCCCGCCGATATCGCGAACGCGCGGAAGGCAAGCGGCGGCCGGGCCGGCCGGCCGGTGCCAGCCGGGGCAGGTCCCGCCGTTGACTCCGGCCCACGCTCCGGCTCTTGCCCCGGCCCCGGCCCTGGCCCCGGTCCCGGATCCGGGCGCGGCGCCCGCGTCCCGCAGATCGCGCATTCGTCCAGCGCGGGCGCGTATCCCGCGACCGCGAGCGAGCGCAGCAGATAGGCGTCGAGCACAAGCCGCGGGTCATGAGCGCCCTCCCCGAGAGCGCGCAGACCGCCGACGAGCAGCAGGAACTGCCGGAGCGCCGGCTCCTTCTCAACCGGGGTGAACCGCTCCGCGGTCTCCAGCATCGCCGTGCCCGTCGTGTACCGGGGGTAGTCCGCCGCCAGCGGCTCCCCGTACGGCCGCAAAGTCTCGGCCTGGGTGATCACGTCCAGCGATCGTCCGGTGTAGAGCAGAAGGTCGACATGGGTAAACGGCTCCAGCCGCGCCCCGAACCTCGACTTCGTCCGCCGCACGCCCTTGGCCACCGCGCGTACCCGCCCGGTCCGCCGGGCGAGCAGGGTGACGATCCGGTCGGCCTCGCCCAGCTTCTGGGTGCGCAGCACGATGCCGTCGTCGCGGTAGACGCTCACCGGGCCATTGTCCCGCACCGTCCGCAGTGCGGCCGGCGTTGAGTGTCACCTGGATGAACACGCCGTCTGCGTGATCCCCATCAGGTGCGGGCAGCACACGGCATTGCTCGTAGCGGCGGACCGTGCCGGGGAGCCGGGTTCAGGCCCGGTTGGCGAGGGTGGCCAGACCCTCGCCGGTGAGGTCCGGGTGGACAGCCTTGCGGCCCGTCATGGCCAGGATCAGCGAGATCAGCGGGCCGGATACTTCGGGTCCGTCGCCGTGCGCCCACTCGGTGTCGGTTGCCCGCAGGCGCAGGCCGGCGATCCGCCGTTTCGCGCCGATCAGCAGGTTGGAGTTCTTCCAGCTGTCGGCGACGGCCACCAGGGCGCCCTGCGGCGACTCGTGCCGCTGGCCGAGCGGGCGGCGGATGTCCTCGCCGTGCACGACGATCTCGCCCAGCATGGCCATCACCGGCGCGGGCGGGTGGTTGGTGGTCGAGGTCCGGGCCCGCAGGCGGCGAGCCAGCTCATCCGGGCCGATCGCAGCCAGCCGCCTGGCGCCCCGGTCGGCGAAGACGCTGAACCTGAAGCCAGCCGAGATCATCTCCTTGCAGAAGTTCGCCGGGGTCTGCTCGGCGGCGGCCAGGATATGGCCGGCGGTGTCCTGGACGGACCAGCCTTCGCACCAGGAGGCGGCAGCCCACTGGCCCGGCTTAAGTGCGGCCAGGGTATCCGCCATCTGGGCTCGTTCGGAATGGATGTACTTCCAGATTTCATCGGACTTCATGCCAGATCCCCTGTCGCTGTGCTCGGTACTCATCGGCCCGGTGGCCCGGCTTGCCATCGTGCTGATGTGAATGGCTGCGCTGACCCAACGGTGGCATCTTGCCGTACAACTGATACGACGAACGGGAAGCGCCGGATCGACACGCAGACGCCGAGCCCAGGGCGATCGCGATCACGCCCGGGCCCGGCCGGGCCGCAGCCGCCGACCCGGGTATCCGGTGCTCGCCACCCCGCGACCAGGCTGGCCGGTCAGCCGGTGCAGCCGGCAATCGAGCCGGCGGGCTCGCAGTTGCCGCCGCCGTCCCGGAAGTTCAGCCCGTGCGCGCTGGCGCTGCACGGCACGGCGGCCGGCGACTGCGCCGCCTGGGCGGCACCCGGGCCGGCCGCCACGATCGCGCCGCCCGCGACGATGCCCGCCACTGTTCTGGCCAGTTTTCTCAGCACGTACCCGATAACCCCGTATACGGGTAAGACCATATGACTTGCCCCGTAAATGGCAGCACCCTGCTGCGGGCAGCCTGGTGGCCGGCCGTTTCTGAGGACAATAAAGCAATACACGCTGCCCAGTTTTCGTGACTTAGTGTGCTTGGATAGTTACTCATCGGCAGAAGCAGGCCGCGTACAGCGGTGCCTGCCGTGGGCACGTCCAGCGCCGGGGGGCCACATGCACGGAACAAGGGGTCAGTCAGCTGCGATGCGGAAGGCTCATCGCTGGCACGTCCGGGCCGGCCTGGCTGTCACTGTGGCCGGCCTGCTGGCCGGGACCGTGGCGCTGGCCGGGCCGGCCAGCGCCAGCCCGGCCCGCTATAGTCCTGCCCGTCACGACGCCCTGCATGGGCGCACCCTGAGCGACAGGAGAGGTTCCGGGCCGGCCTCCCTGGCCGGGCCCGCAAGCCCGGGTACCGCCTACGTCGCCAACTGGGGCTCCGGGACGGTGACCCCGGTCGCGACCGCCACCAGCACCCCCGGAGCCGCGATCACCGTCGGGGACCTCCCCGATGCGATCGCGATCACGCCGGACGGCAGGACCGCCTACGTCGCCAACTGGGATTCCGACACGGTGACCCCGGTCGCGACCGCCACCAACACCCCCGGAGCCGCGATCACCGTCGGAAGCGAACCCGAGGTTATCGCGATCACGCCGGACGGCACGACCGCCTACGTCGCCAACCAGGGCTCGGGGACGGTGACCCCGATCACCACTGCCACCAACACCGCCGGCACCCCGATCACCGTCGGAGGCGATCCCAGCTACATAGCGATCACGCCGGACGGCACGACCGCCTACGTCGCCAATTTCGGCTCGAAGACAGTAACCCCGATCACCACCGCCACCAACACCGCCGGGGCGCCGATCAGCACCGGAGGCGATCCGCTGGCGATCGCGATCACGCCGGACGGCAAGACCGCCTACGTCACCAACGACAGCACGGGGACGGTCACCCCGATCACCACCGCCACCAACACCGCCGGCACCCCGATCACCGTCGGAGCCGCTCCCCTCAGTATCGCGATCACTCCGGACGGCACGACCGCCTACGTCGCCAACTACGCCTCGTTGACTGTCACCCCGATCACCACCGCCACCAACACCGCCGGCACCCCGATCACC
>PMSW01000142.1:55505-55711 GCA_003168215.1 Actinomycetota bacterium | reverse complement strand
ACGATCGTCGTGCCGGCGGCGGTGAGGGCGTCGTGGATGTCCTGCGCGTCGGCGGCGTGCAGCCATAGCGCCATCCCCTGGCCCGGCTGCGCGATCGCGTCCAGGTCGGTGCCCGCGACGCCGTCGCGGACGGCGAACGCGATCGGCTTGGTGTCGAACACGACGGCGTGCGGCGGTCCTGCGCCGGAGCGCTTCAGCCCCAGGTA
>PMSW01000142.1:0-55482 GCA_003168215.1 Actinomycetota bacterium | reverse complement strand
CATGAGTCAAGGCGAGCCCGGAGTCGAGCTGGACACATCGCTGGGGTACATGCTGAAGGCGGCCGCGAGCGCCCTGCACTCTGCCCTGGAGGTCGTGCTGAGGCCGCTGGGCATGACGATCACCCATTACGCCTGCCTGGAGCTGCTTTCCCAGCGACCGGGCCTGTCGAACTCCGGGCTTGCCCGCGGTGCCTTCGTCACCCGGCAGTCGATGAATGTGCTCCTGCAGGCCCTCGAACGCCAGGGACTCGTTGTCCGCCCGGCACAGGCACCCGTCGGCAGGGCACTGCCGGCCGAGCTGACCGCCCGCGGGCGCCGCCAGCTCAAGCTGGCCAGCGCCGCGGTTCGCCGCGTCGAGCAAGACATGCTGGCCAATCTGGATACCAGCGAACAAGATCAGATGCGCCGCCTGCTCACTGCGTGCATCGCCTCACTGACCGAACCGCCAGGACGAAGCAAGATCACCGTGCAACTAGCCAGGGTGCCTGGCGGTCAATGACGGTCCCCGGCGGGCACCCAAACTGGCGTCCATCAGCCGCAGCAGCTCAGCGGTCGCCGGGGTGGCATCGGCCAGCCAGCGCGGGGCGGCCTCCATCAGCGGCGCGACCTTCCGCAGCCGGGTGTTGTACTCGCTCTGGGCGCTGGCCAGACGCCACCCGCACCAGTCCTCCCAAAGCCCCGACATAAAGGCTGGACGCGCGCACCGCCGCTTCGGTTTGCACGAGCTTGCGGCCGGCCAGCGAACCTCGGCGGGGCAGGCACGCCGTCGAAGGTAATCACGACTTGAGCGCTGTTATCGCAACCATGTCACTCCACCGTGCGTCCAACATGACATGAGGCAAGCGCTCGGCTCAATCGCTCTATCGCTGGCGAGCGTGGCAGTGCTCGTTGGATGCGGCAGCCCGCACCGAGCAGCTTCTGGAACTGTGACAGGTGCCCTGGTCAGGGTGGGCGGTCCACCGCCCGGCGCCGCAGTCCCGCTGACGGGACAGGTGTCAGCCATCAGCTCATCCGGCGCCCGGTACGCGGTGACCGTAGGTAAGAGCGGCCGATACAGGCTGTCCCTGCCGCCGGGCACCTACCGACTGACCGGCCGGAGCCCTATGGTGCACGTCAACGGCGCAGAGATGCAGTGCAACGGGGTGCGTGCCGTTCACGTAACCGCCCGAGCGGATTCATCAGGCCTCAATGTGGTCTGCTCGATTCGCTGAGGCGCTCAGGACCCAGGACGGCTCACCACGGCAACGACCCCTCACCTTCCTCGCGGCAGGCGAAGTGCTGGCGCCTCGCGGTGTAGGCCTCATCATCGCCACCGACACCGACCGCAGACTGCCGCACAGCAAGGTAGCTGTGCCGCCGCTGCCCTTGCCCTGGCCAGATGGATCCCATAGTGGCTGGCTTATCGGGAGTGCGCCGCCTCGCAGCCCCATCTTTTAGACGCTGTGGTTCCGGGTCCACGGCACGACGTACATCGCGGCCCGCCACGATCGGCTGGAAGGCCAGAGAGCCGCGGCTCAGAAAGCACTCGGCCAGATCGTCCGTTCTGCGCCGCGAGATATGCTCGCTGCGAGGTGATGCCATGCCGTCCCGGACAGCGGGAAGCCAGAGCAGCGCACGCCTCAAATTGGCTGCTGCCATGACAGCCTTGCTAGCTGGGGGCCTGACCGCTTGCAGCCATTCGCCCGGCCAGAACTTCGGCACAGTCTCCGGCATCGCCGAGCCATGCGCCGGGGTATTCAGGCTCGGCCAGGCGCAGGTCACTGTCTACGCGAGCCACGACGGCCGGACTGTGAAATCGGAGCGCGTCGTCATCAGGCAGCCNNCGCAGACGGTCAGTGTGCGAGCGGGCGGAACGACCACCGTGAATTTCCGCCCGTCCTGTAAATGACAAAGGCGTGCCCGCTACGTGCCCGTAAGGACGGCCAATGACGGTCAACCGCGGTAACTTGCACGATCGCGGCCAGCTCCGCGCAGGTCACGGTGTCGGCAGGTCAGGAACGACCAGCAACAGCGACTTCCCAAGCTGATAGTGCGAGTTCGATTCTCGTCACCCGCTCCACCACGTAGGGCCAGGTCAGAGGCATCACTTCCATCCTGGGCCTCCCCTGCTTTCCGGGCCGCAAAGGCTGCCGGGCCATTAGCGGGCCATGAGCCCGCCGGCGCCAGGTCACCGGTAGTCCCGTCGTCCTCGTCGTCGCGCTCCGTCTGGACATGCCGATCGATAGCAGCCGTGATCGCCTTGTCCGCGCCGCGTGCCTCGTGCTGGTAGATCATGGCGGCGCGCTCGCTGTCATGGCACATCCGCGCCATGAGATTCGAGCGTCGACCCTGCGCTTGCCCAGGTCGGGGCGCCTTCGTGGGGGGTCGCCCACCCAGTCTAAGTGTCCCACGGGGATAGGCGAGCTGACCACGCCCGGGCACGGGCGTGGTCAGCGGCGGCTCGCTGGTCAGCCTTCTTATTCCCTGCTTGGGAGGAAGGGGGCAGGGATGACCGGGGGCTGGTGGTGCACCGGCGCGGCGATCCCGGCCTTGGGCCCCGCCTTCACGCAGCGGACGTCATAGCAGTTGATTTTCGTGTTGCTGGAGGCGTGGTTGGTGTACCCCGAGGTCGGGAACTGCGAGTACAGGCCGAATTCGTTGCTGTCAGCGGTGTTCTGCGCCACGGTGGCCGAATAGCCGCTCTGGTCGTCGGTGTAGATGTACACACCCGCCTGGCCGTTGCCATCGGTGGTGTTCTTCCGAAGCGTCACGCCGGACGGGTAGTCGGTCTCGATCCCGTACTCGCCATCGCTGAACGTGTTGGCTGCATAGGCCGAATCGGCCGACGACTCTGCGTACAGCCCCCACGAATCATCCGTGCCCTTGTTGTGGCTGAAGGTGTCGCCGGTGTCGTCGATATCAGCGAAGCCGTAAGTGCTGCCGGTTACCGTGTTGTATGACCAAGTATCGCTGGCCGAGCCAGCGTCATAAAGCCCGACGTCGGTACCTTGCGCCTTGCTGCCGGTGACCTGGCTGTCCTGGCTGTCCACGAGCTCGATGCCTTCATCGATGTCATCGACGGTAAGGCTGTGGAGGACGGCCCCGTCCAGGTACTGGCCGTAAACACCATAGGTGTCCGACTCTGAGGACGGGCCGGTGCCGGTGAAGGCCAGGTGCTGCAGCACGATCCCGGTCAGGTCGCTGCCGCTGGCGCCCTCGAGCTCGCTGTAAAGGTAGAAGCCGGTGATCGTGCCGTTCTCGACGGTCAGGCCGCTGTAGCCGTTATCGAGGATCCCCACGGTGTCCGCCGACGGGCCCGGGCCGAGGATCTTGTACCCGTTGAGGTTCACGGTCACGCCGCTGGCGCCGATCGTCAGCGCGTTGTCGGTTGTGTCGCTGGTGCAGTCCACGTTCGCGGTCAGCGTCACGCTGGTGGTGATCGTGGACCCGCAGGCCACCGTATCCGCGCTGGCCGGCCCGCCCGCCGCCAGCATGCCCGCCGCCAGCGCGCCACCGCCGCCGAGGACCGCCACCACCCGCACCAGGGATGACCTCATTGAAATGGGCACTTTGCCCTCCTCTCCCCGCCCTGGACCCTAGGACCGGCTGACCGCGACGTCAAGATCAGTTCCTGATCCCGGCGGCAGGGCGCTGCGGGCAGGTGCCCAGGCCCCCGACGATCGGCCCCCGGAACGGGTGATCCCCGCGCCCGCGATGGCCGGGCCGCACCAGCGCAGGCTCGGGCAGTACGCAGGCGCCGGACCCGGTCATGCCTCCCGGAAGAACCTCACGATGCGCAGCCCGGCGCGGCGTACAGGCCGGGCGGCCCTGTCATCCGGCCGTGAGCCAGATGCGGTCCAAACTTGCTCAGAAAACGAGGTAGCGGCCCGCTGACCTGGCCACTAGCAGGTTCCGCCAGATGCCGAGACTTGCTCCTGAGCAGTAGGCCGCAGGCACATTCAAGGCACATGAGCACAGGAGGCCGCCCGAAGCAACGAGAACTCCTGAGAGACGAAATCGCAGCTCAGCGGCGGTTTTGGGCTGAAGCTGCAGGTAGCCGTCACCACTGTTGGCAGTTTGTCAACAACCGCAGCGACCCTGCCAGCGCGGGACGCCAGCGGGACGTTCGTGGGATGGAGATAGACGTGCCCGCTGCGGGCCCGATCAGGCGGTCGAAGGCAGTGCTTCACGGTCACTCGCGGCTCCCCAAGGTGGGCGATGACCTGCGGCCTGCCTGGTCAGGACTGGCCGCTGCACTCATTCCCAAGCTGATAGTGCGGGTTCGATTCCCGTCACCGACTCCACCACGTAGGGCCAGGTCAGAGGCATCACTTCCATCCTGGGCCTCGCCTGCTTTCCGGGCCGCAAAGGCTGAGGTTGGCCAGTTCGGGGCCGTCGATGAGGACCAGGCGGGCGTTCACGCGGTCGGCGTAGTCGCGGGAAACCGCGGCTGAACCGCCGGGCGCTATATAGCGAGCTGGGTCGGCGTGCCTGGGCTCTTCGGCGTAGGTAGGGGCCGTCCTCTGCTATGGGCGCTACTCACTGATCTGGATCAAGACGTGACGAACGGAACGGCAGGGATGAGCAGCATTCGAGCAGCAACGCCGCTGGACAACCTCGGACGCCGTCACACCGGACGGGCGCATGGTCGCAGCTGGTGCCGCGTCAGGCACCGTTTGTCCGGGCAAGGACGCGGCGGAGTGGTCCGTGCGGCTGCTCATGAGCTCCATGGTGCTGAGGCTTGACTTAAAGCGCTTCAGGTTTTGCAGGATAAGTTCATGGCTACCGTCACCGCAGATCATCTAGCCGGGCTGTCCATCCAGGAGATGGCCCGCCGTACGGGGTTCAGCGAATCGACGCTGCGGTATTACGAGCGGATTGGGCTGATCGACCCGGTACCGCGTGTCACCTCCAGCAGCCACCGGCGGCACGCGGCGGAGACGGTCGACACGCTGGAGGCGCTGGCCTGCCTGCGGTCCACGGGCATGGGCATCGACGACATGCGCGCCTACCTTAACGGTGTCGCGGAGGGACTTACCGCGGCACCGCGCATGGTCGCGCTGTTTGCCGCTCATGCCCGGCGCCTGGAGCGGGAACTGGCCGCGCTGCGCGTCCGCCAGGCCTACACGGCGGCGAAGGTAGCGCTGTGGCGGGCACGTGTCGAGGGCGACCGGGCGGCTGAACAGGAAGCCGCCGCTGAGGTACTGCGGGTCATGGGACAGCTCCGGGATCATGACAAGGAGACGCATCGGTGAGCAAGCTCGTAACGCCCTTCGGATTCGAGAGCACCACCAGCGACGTTCTCCGAGGGGTCGACCTCTCGGGCAAGACGGCGCTGATCACAGGCGCGAACTCCGGGATCGGTCACGAGACGGCCCGCGCGCTGGCGAGCGTAGGCGCGGCTGTCGTCGTGGCCGCCCGCCGCGACAGGGCGGGCAGTGACGCAGCGGCACAGATCGCCGTATCGACCGGCAACCCGCACGTCTCGAACATCCTGCTGGACCTGGCGGACCTGGAGTCGGTCGCGCGTGCCGCCGCTGGCTGGAGCGGCCCGCTGCACATCTTGGTCAACAACGCCGGCATCATGGCCGTCCCGGAGCTGACCCGCAGCGCGCAGGGCCACGAGCTGCAATTCGCCACCAACTACCTGGGCCACTTCGCGCTGACGGCGGGGCTGCGCACGGCGCTGGCCGCGGCAGGCAAGGCGCGGATCGTCTCGCTGAGCTCGTCCGCGCACCTGCACAGCCCGGTCGTCTTCGGGGACCTGAACTTCCGGTTCCGTCCCTACGACCCGCGCCAGGCCTACGCCGAGTCGAAGACCGCAGCGGTCATGCTCGCGGTCGAGGCAACCCGGCGCTGGTCGGCCGACGGCATCTGTGCCAACGCCGTCAATCCAGGCGCCATCGCCACCGGACTCCAGAAGTACACCGGAGGCCTGAAAACCCCGGCCGAGCGCCGCAAGTCCGTGGAGCAGGGAGCGGTAACCCCGGTATTCCTCGCTTCCTCCCCGCTAGCCGAGGGAATCGGCGGACGCTACTTCGAGGACGTTAACGAAGCTGACACACGGACGGAAAGCCCTGGCATGTTCGGGACCGGCGTCGCCGACTATGCCCTCGAGCCCCGGTATGCCGAACTGCTCTGGGAGGTGTCCGCAGAGATGGTAGCGGCCGAGAAGTACTCACGGGCAAACGTAACCTGACGCGGGACTAACGGGCCTACAGGTCGAATTTGACGAACCAGCCACCGCTGAGCTTTCTCTGCCGAACGATGACCGGCGACAAGTATTCGGCCGGGTCATCCCTATTTCACGTTCTTCGAAGAGCACTCACCGGGCCTTGTCCCGCTCTTCGAAGTCGACAACGCCGAGCTATCGAGGAGGACGGGGGAGGAGCAGGGCACGGAGATCAGCGCAGGCCGGACCACAGATCGCCGGGCCATTAGCGGGCCATTAACCCCGGTGACGAGGGGTCAGCGACGGTCACTCCGGACCAGCAAAGTTGCCAGGTCAGGCCCGTTACCAGGCATGATGGCTCGGCTTCCCAAGCTGATAGTGCGAGTTCGATTCTCGTCACCCGCTCCACTCCGTAATCCGCTCCACTCCGTAATCCCAGTTCAGGGCCATGATCCTGAGTTTGGTTCTTGACCGTCTCAGGTCGTTGTCGATCTTCCGTGCCAGGTTGTGCGAGGCACCGACGCTGGCCGAGTTCATTCAGCTGGTCGCGGCCCCACTGAATTGATCACATTCATCCTGGCGTTCGTTTCCAGATCGTGAGCTGGGGCCGGACCCCAGGGNNGTAGTACGTCAGGCAGTCACCCAGCGACGAGAACAACGGCGGCCAGCACAGAAACAGGCCACGGTAAGCGTAACCGGACAACACGGTCTGATCGCCCTGTTCGACGTGGGTCCATGGCCGGTTACGCGAGTGGTACCTGTTGGTACGCTCCCCGTCGAGGGGCGCCTGGTCGAAGGCGACAATATCCGCGCCGATCGAGCGCAGCCTGTGCGCCCAGTATCCCGTGCCGGCGCCCATCTCAACTAGTGGTCCTAGCCCGGCGAGCATTGCCAGCGCGGAATCACTGGGAAAGACATACGCGTAGTGCTGAGCCAACGTCAACAGAACGTCCTCGGCATCGACTGCCGAATCAGGAAGACAGCCGTTATCGAGCATCTCAACCGACTGGCTGAACTGATCGTCTCGCATGTGTGCCTCCCGGCCAGCAATCGTAGCTAACGCTGGCGGCGGAATCCCGACACATGGAAGAGCGGCGTACAGTCTCGATGTCGCAGCGAAGGCATCCTAGCTGCCTACATATCGTCAGAACCCCACCTCAGTTAATCAGCCTGCCGGCAGGGCGCCGCATCTGCTAATGGCGCCGTGCTGTCGGCACTGCAGGCCGGATCGGTTGGCAGATGACGGCAGCCTGGGTGACGTGCATCCGTCAGCCTTCTGGGCCGTGCATCCCACCTGCAACAGTGGGCGGCCAGCCGCGGTCAGTGAGGGTCAATCAGGCCACTCGGGATCCTGTTCATGCATCGACAGGCGGGAAGTTTCCGCAGCTCAGAAGCCACTAGATGGGATGGCGAGCTGATGGTCAGGGGAGCACCCGCCGGGGAGGAGCCATCTTCCTCGCTTCGGAATTGTCCAGGTCGCGGCCACCGCCTCAATGCCGCCTACGGCGCCGCTTCGCGGTCGGCATTCGCCGGGCATTTGACTCGCCGCCCGCTCCCCGGGAATCCGCAGCCACGAGGACGACGGCGAAGATTAGGCAGGGACTGGACGAGGATCTGACTGTTACGGGCCGGAGACGAACATTCCGGCGGCCCAGGAGCCGCGAGGTGGTGACTTGCGCGGATGAGCGGCGGCGACGGCGCCGCCGAGTGCGCCGCCGGCAGCTCCGGCGAGCGGGCCGATGATCATCATGAACCCGAGACCCACGAAGATGACCGTAATGAGGAGGCCGCCGGCAGCTCCGGCGGTCGCGCCCGCGAGCAATCCCTGGCGGGCTCGCCGAGCCCGCAGTTCTTGCGGGTCCGCTATGCCCGACAGCAGCCATCCGGCCGCAACGCCAGCCGTGGCAGCGGCGACCAGAAACGCGATTACCGACACAATGAGGAAACCGGTCAGGCCGAGACCGGCTTTGGTCGTCAGTACACCGTAAATGATCATGCCTGTGGCCAGGCCAGTTATTGTGCCAATGGCGAGGGCCGTGCTTGGCAGCGGTGACCGCCGCGACGTCGCGGCGAGGATCCCGGCCACGTACAGGACCGTGAGCACCTGCACCGGCATGACCGCGAATGCGGCAGTAGCTGCCAGTCCGGTAGATCGCCACACTGCGCCGGTATCGGCATGCGGCCTTAGAGTCCTGGTCACAGGTGGCATTGCAGCCACGGCTCCGAGCAACGCTAGCCCGGCGATCTCTCGTGGCCAGCTGATGGTGCCCGAGCCAAGGATGCCGTTGATGCCAGCGTTCCTGTCCAGGTGCACGATCGACACGCCGAGCCCGCAGACGGCCGCGCACCCAGCCACCCGCACTAGCCGCGGCGTAATGCCGCTGCCAACCGGCCCGAACAAGCCGCTCCGGCGGCCCGCCCAGGGCAGGACGAGGAGCGCGGACGCTCCGACCAGGATCCGGACCCGGTCGGTCACGCTCTCCGGGTCGGCTGTCGGCACGGTCCGCCAGCTAAGCCATATCGCCCATGCCGCGGCGGCCGCCACCACGCCGAGCCCAAGCCAGTAAACGATCTTGCGTGCCATGTTGGCCTCCCTCGCAACCAGCCACAATCCGCCCGCCAGCCAGTGCAGCTGACGCCACCCGGCCGGAACCTGACCGGCCTCAGCCTGTATCGCCTCGGCCCACTGCCGCCGCGCCGGCGGAAGCACCCGTGCCGTATTGCCCAGCAGCCCGGCCAGCAGCCGGGTCATCCGCTCCATCACGAGCACTCACTGGCCAGCCGCCGAGTCGCCGCGGGCCGCCGCGGCCGGGTGGCGCAGGCCGGGGCCGGCGCGACGGCCAGCGCTGCTGTCGTGGCTGCCAGTCCTTGGCTCGTGAGCCGGTACAGGTGACGTCTCGGCCGCCCTGCGGGCTGATCGGCTTCCCAGCAAGCCTCGACGGTCTTCCTGTCGGCGAGCCGGATCAGGATCGGGTACAAGGTTCCGGGCTTCAGTCCGGTTTCGCGAGCCAGGTCATAGCCGTGCCGCCACTCCGACGGCTGGGCGGCAAGAGCGGCCAGAATCGCCCGTGTCTGAGCAGACAACGCTGCGCGAGGTGGCATGGAGCTAACTCTATCTAGATAGAGTTATTAGGTCAACCGTCCTTCTCGCTGCTAGAGGATCTCGGCCGAGCCCGCCGAGTCCAGGCCAAGGCGCAGCGGTCAGTCACGGGTACTCACGGTCGTGCCGACGCGCGGGTCAGGGCCACGTCAGGCGCGATCAGTCCAGTTCCCAAGCTGATAGTGCGAATTCGATTCCCGTCACCCGCTCCACGACGGGTCCGGGTGACAGACGGCGTTGCGGGCCGCCGGCGGCCCGGCGGGGATGTCGGCGGTGAGCGCGGCCAGCTCAGCCTAGGTCCGCGCGGTGAACGCCTGGCCCGCCCGCGCGTCAAGCTCGCCTTTGGTCAGGCGGCCCTACACGAACGCGGCCTTGAGCATGTCGATCACGTGCTCGCGGTCGGCGTGGGCCGCACTCCAATGGCCGCGGGCCGCCGCTGCTCGCTCTTCCGGTCCTGTGATCACCGGTGTCTTCCCGGCAGCACAACGCAGGGAAAGCGTAGCGGCTGCTCTCCTGAAGGCCATCCGAAGGTCCCGCACGATGATGGTTCCGTGGGTGGCCGCGCGGCGGAGTTCTCCGGGTAAGGTCTCCGGATGCGGGTTTTCCTCGAGACCGAGCGTCTGATGCTGCGTCGCTTCACCGAGGCGGACGATGACAACCTGTTTGAGCTGAACAGCGATCCGGAGGTCATGCGTTTCCTCGGCGGCAAGCCGACTCCCCGTGACGAGGTAAGGACCAGGATCATCCCGGTGTTCCTTGGCTACTACCAACGGTTCGATGCGTTCGGCTTCTGGGCGGCGGTGGAGATTGCGACCGGTCAGTTTCTGGGCTGGTTCCATTTCAGGCCGCCGCTAAGGGGCGGAAGCACGCCTGCCGGTTGGGACGAGGACGGCGTTGCCGAGCTTGGCTTCCGCCTGCGCCGGTCCGCCTGGGGGAAGGGCTACGCGACTGAGGGGTCCCGTGCCATGATCGAGAAGGGCTTTACCGAGCTCGGCGTGCGGCGCGTAGTCGCGGAGACGCTGGCGGGCAACTGGGGCTCCAGGCGCGTGCTGGAGAAGTCCGGCCTGATCCAGGTAGATACCTTCACCAGCGCTGAACCAGATGCTGCCGAGAGTGCCGAGCAGGGCCATGTCGTGTACGAGATGACTCGGGCCGACTGGGAAGCCCGGCCTCGCCCGGTCAGCTGACCGCGACGATGGCGGTGCGGGCAGGAAGACAGGACCGCCAGGTCGTAATAACCCGCCAGTTCCGGGCGGGCGGCGTACACGCCTTCGACGATGACGATGCCGGACCGGGGAATGTGGTGCAGTTCGCCCGCGGCCAGTGCACCGGTCGGCCAGTCATAACGCTGATAGTGCGCGGCCCGGCCGGAGTTTAGCGGCACGAGCACCTGATCGCGCAGCCGCTGCCAGTCGAAATACTGGTCGTAGCCGTCCCGTGGGCCGAGCAGCAGCCGCTCTTTCACCGGCATGGGGCGGTAGAAGTCGTCGCCATGCACGACGGCGGCCCGTTCCGTGCCGCCCATGCGTTCGGCAAGTGCAGCGGCCAACGTCGTTTCCCGGAGCCGCCAGGCCCGTCGATCGCGACCAGCGCGAAGCCTCCCTGCGCCCGCTCGAAGATGGCCAGGGCAACCCGTTCCGTCTCGTCCCGCATCCTCGCCATCGCAGGTTCTGGCGCACCCGGTAGAGGTCACCAGGCTTCGGAAGCCAGCCTTCCGTCCGTGGGCTGAAGCCGGATAAGCCGGCGCCATGCGCTGGTACAAACCGTGTCATCGCCTGCGCCCGCACCTTCGTCACCGACGAATACCGGCGTTCAGGCTTCGTGAAGGACCCGCTCGGCCATGAAGTCTTCCCAGGTCCGGTGACCCACTGCTCGCTCGGGAGCCAGATTCGCGCCAGCCCGGAATGCGCGGGCGGCCTTTCCCGGGAGCCGGACCGGCACCATCAGCCGATGCTTGCGGCGGGCACGCAGGTACCCGCGGAGCAGATCGGCCATCCCGTACACCCGCGGTCCGGCTATGTCGGGCGCCAGCCCGGCCGGGGCGCCGAGTGCTAGTTCCACCAGCCGTGCCGCGACCTCACCGGCGTCGACCGGCTGGAAGCGGAATCCGGCCGGGACCGGTATCACCGGCAGTTTTGCCGCCTGCTGCGCCACCATCAGGAGCAGGTCATGGAACTGGGCGGCTCGCAGCGTCGTCCACGGCAGGCCGGATTCGGCCACCACGCGCTCGGCGGCTAGCTTGGACGCGAAGTAGCCGAACATGGCGCGGTCGACGCCGCTGACGACTGGGATCCGGTCGGCGCCGACGACCGAGATGTACACCAGGTGCCGCGCCCTGGCCAGCGACGCTGCCTGGGCCAGATTCAGCGCCTTATCCTCGTCGCCCTTGCTGCTGCCCGCGCAGTGCACGATGATCTCGGTCCCCTCCACCGCAGCCTCGATCCCCTCGCCCGTGGCCAGGTCACCAGTCACGTACTCGATATCGGTTGCGGCCCCGTGGGTGCGTCGGCTGAGCACCCTTACGTCGCAGCCGGCTTCCCGCAGGCGCAGAACGACCTGGCGTCCGAGTGTGCCCGTGCCGCCAGTGACCAGGATGGGTGATGTCATTGCTCCTCCGAGCCGATGTGCCTTCCGGCGAAGGACCGCTCCGGCTCGCGCTTCACCCGGAGCCCGCCCTGACAGCAGTAATGGGTGCAATGCACGTCATTGCCCGCTTTCCTCGCTTCGTGCCTGCCATGCGCCCGGCATGTCACGTCCGCGGGGTGCCGGGTGTCAAGGTGGTGACACCCGGCAACGAGAGAATGTGACAGATGGGCGACAGCGCCCGGCTGGCAGCCGCCTTCGAGGAGCACCGCGATCACTTGCGGGCGGTGGCCTACCGGCTGCTCGGCTCGATGACAGACGCCGACGACGCGGTCCAGGACACCTGGCTGCGGCTGACTGGCGCGGATACCAGCGAGGTCGAGAGTCTCGGCGGCTGGCTGACGACAGTTGTCGCGCGGATATCCCTGAACATGCTCCGGTCGCGCCGGTACCGGCGCGAGGAACCGGTCGGTGATTCCTGGCCGGGTGCCGCGGAGGCGGCGGCCA
Source organism: Actinomycetota bacterium (assembly GCA_003168215.1). GTDB lineage: Bacteria > Actinomycetota > Actinomycetes > Streptosporangiales > Streptosporangiaceae > Palsa-506. The sequence continues at coordinate 43,141 of PMSW01000142.1, read as the reverse complement.
GGGCCGGCGCGGTGGCCGGGCACCCCGGGGCTGGCCCGGCCGGCCGGGCCGGTGATCCGGAGGACGAGGCAGTGCTCGCCGACTCGGTCGGCCTCGCCCTGCTGGTCGTGCTCGACACGCTTTCGCCGGCCGAGCGGCTCGCGTTCGTGCTGCACGACCTGTTCGCCATGCCGTTCACCGAGGTGGCGGCCGTGCTCGGACGGTCGACGGAGGCGACGCGGCAGCTCGCCAGCCGGGCCCGACGCCGGGTCCGCGGTGGGTCCAGCCCGGATCACGCTGCCGACCTTGCCCGCCAGCGGGAGGTGGCCGCCGCGTTCCTCGCCGCATCTCGCGGCGGCGACCTCTCGGCCCTCGTCGCGCTGCTGGACTCCGATGTCACGCTGACAGCCGATGCCCTCGCCGTCCCGTCCGGCAAGCCGGCGCTGCTCCGGGGCGCGGACATGGTCGGCAGGGGCGCGCTCGCGTCCTCCGGCCGGGCCGGGCATTCCCGGCTGGTCCTGGTGGACGGATCCGTGGGCATCGTATTCGCGCCGGCCGGCCGGCTGCAGGTCGTGCTAGCCCTGACGGTCAGCGCCGCGCGCCGCATCACCGCCATCGAGGTGATAGCCGATCCCGGCCGGCTGCGACGGCTGCGGCTGGCTGCGCTGCCGGACTAGACATGCTGCGGGACTAGGTCGCGAAGACCCGGAATGTTCGCTAGAGCAGGAGCGCGGGAGATCCCCGGCGGGGCAGCGGCCGGCGATGATGCCGTACGGTCATCTCACGGTGATTGAGACTGCGCATCGACGCTGAGCCTGAACGAGACGCTGAGCCTGAACGAGAGGTCCCGTGGACGATCCCATCGGGCCGGCCGGCGCCGGGATCGTGCTGAACGTCCGGGCGGTGGACCTGGTACGCGGTGACCGCCTGCTGCTTGAGGAGATCACCTTCACGGTCCGGGCCGGGGAGCACTGGGCACTGCTCGGGCCTAACGGGGCCGGCAAGAGCACGCTGCTGCGGATTCTCGCCACCTATGCGCATCCGACCCGCGGGCAGGTCGATATCCTCGGCCGCCGGCTCGGCCGGGTGAACGTGTTCAGCCTGCGCCCGCTGATCGGGTTCGTCAGCCAGCAGCATCCGCTGCTGTCGGCGCGGACCGTACGGGAGGTAGTGCTCACCGGTGCCACCGGCACCATCGAGCCGGTCCTGCGGCGAACGCCGGACGCGGCTGAGCTGCGCCGGGCCGGCGATCTCATCGAGCTGATGGGCCTGGGCAGGCTCGCGGGGGCGCGCTGGCCGGTGCTGTCGCACGGCGAGCGCGGCCGCACGCTGATCGCGCGGGCGCTGATGGCCGAGCCGCCGCTCCTGCTGCTCGACGAGCCGGCCGCGGGACTGGACGTGGCCGGCCGTGAGCAGCTGCTGGCGAGCATGGACGACCTTCGCGAGCGGCAGCGCGGCCTGGCCACCGTGCTGGTTACCCACCATCTGGAGGAGCTGCCGGCCAGTACCTCCCATGCGCTGCTGCTGCGCGGCGGGCGGACTGTGGCCGCCGGGCCGGTCGCCAGCGTTCTGACAACCGAGCAGGTCAGCACCTGCTTCGACTACCCCATCGCGATCGCCCGGCACGCGGGCCGGTGGACGTCGGTCGCCAGTCCGGCCGGCCGGCTCTGACCCGGTGTGCTGGCAGACCCGCAAGAAGGGCTTCCAAGGGATAGCAATTCTTGAACTACCGGTCACGCGCCATCGGAGCCGCATGCCGCCACGTGCCCGACTTGGCGGACAGGACAATTGCCACCGGGCTGCCAGCGGCACTGGGCTGAGACCGGGCCTGCACCGTTCGAAACGGTTGCTGATCTTCCGGTGCCATTAACGTGCAAGTCGCGTAGCCGTAAGATCACCTTCGATGAGATCCCACACTGAGTCGATCGCTGGGCCGAAGACCCACCGTCCGGCTGAGCTGAGTAACCGGCTCGTTCCGCTGATGCCCGGCAGCCCGGTGCTGGGCTGGGCCGGGCCGGTGCTGGTGGCTGCATTCGGGGCTTTCCTGCGCTTTGACCGGCTTAGCGTCCCGCACGCGGTCGTCTTCGACGAGACCTACTACGTACCGGATGCGTTCGCGATCTTGAAACATGGCGTGGAGATCAGTCACGTCAGCAACGTCAATGCGCTGCTTGTTCGCGGCAGCACCCGCATCCTGATGGGTACCCAGGGCGAATACGTGGCTCATCCGCCGCTCGGCAAGATCATGATTGCGGCCGGGGAATGGCTTTTCGGCCTGACGCCGTTCGGCTGGCGGTTCTCGGTAGCCGTGGTGGGTTCGCTGGCTATCTTGATGACGGCGCGGATCGCGCGCCGGATGACCCGCTCGACGCTGCTGGGCTGCGTCGCCGGCCTGCTGCTGGCCCTGGACGGGCTTGAGTTCGTGCTCAGCCGGACCGCGATCCTGGACATCTTTGTCATGTTCTGGGTGCTGGCGGCCTTCGGGCTGCTCGTGATCGACCGGGACAGGACCAGAGCACGCCTGGCCGCCGCGCCACCGCCGGGACCGGGCGATGCCGGCGGCCCGCGGCTCGGCGTCCGCTGGCTGCTGGTGCTCGCGGGTCTCTGCCTGGGCGCCGCCTGCGCAACGAAATGGAATGGCGTCTGGTACATCCCAGCGTTCGCGGCGCTGGTCATCGCGTGGGACCTGGGCGCGCGCCGGGCTGCGGGGTTCGGCGGACACCTGCGCGGCGTGCTGCGCAGCGACGCACCATGGCTGCCGGTCTGGTTCGCGCTGGCTCCAGCCACGATCTATGTCGCGTCCTGGAGTGGCTGGTTCGCCACCAATTACGGCTATGACCGTAATGGCGCGGCCCTGAACGGCGGTCACCCGGTCTCCACCATCATGGCATGGCTTCAGTACAACAAATCCATGCTCAGCTTCGGCCTGGGCCTCGAACAGCACCAGGGATACCAGTCCAACCCGGTCGGCTGGCTCGTCCTGGCCCGGCCGATCTCCTTCTACTACGAGACACCGAAAACCTGCGGCGCCAAGGCCTGCTCCCAGGAGGTGCTCGCGATTGGCACGCCCCTGATCTGGTGGGCCGCCGCCGCCGCACTGCTGGTCTGCATGGCCTGGTGGCTGAGCCGCCGGGACTGGCGCGCGGGTACCGTGCTGCTTTGCGTCGCGGCTGGCTGGCTGCCCTGGATCTGGTTCTACTGGCACGACCACCGCACCGAGTTCTACTACTACGCCGTGGTCTTCGATCCGTTCTTGGTCATCGCCATCACGTTGTGCCTCGGCCTGATCATCGGATCGGCCCGAGCCCGGCCAGAACGGCGAGCCATCGGCGCCGTGGTCACCGGCGCCTACCTGCTCGCCGTCCTGGTGAACTTCGCCTACCTTTACCCGATCCTCGCAGCCAAGGCCATCCCCTATAGCTCCTGGCTAGCCCGCATGTGGTTCCACAGCTGGATCTGAAGGGGGCCAGGGTACTCAAAACCCAGGTGCGGGCTCGGGGTGAAGCGTCAGAAGCACCCCAGGGTGCGTCATGCGTGCGGCAGGGGTTATCCGGTCGCGGTCGCCGAGAGGGCCTGGCAGGCTGGCCTGGTGGTCGATCGCTTGTTCTCCGACGCTGGTCTCGCCGCGTTGTATGACGCCTTCTGCCCATGGGGGGCAAGAGGCGATTTTGACTTCTACCTGCCACTGGTGATGTCCGCGGAGGCCGTGCTTGACGTCGGCTGCGGGACGGGTGCGCTGTTGCATGGGGCCAGGGAAGCCGGTCATGCCGGGCGGCTGTGCGGACTCGACCCGGCTGGCGGGATGCTGGCGCAGGCACGTAAGCGGCCGGATATCGAGTGGGTCCTCGGTGACCTTGCCTCGGTCGCCTGGGAGCGCGAGTTCGACCTGATCGTCATGACCGGTCATGCGTTCCAGGTGTTCGTCCAGGACGAGGAGCTGCGAGCCTCGCTCACTGCGATCCGGTCGGCCCTCACCGAGGACGGCCGCTTCGCATTCGAGACCCGCAACCCGCTGGCCCGGGCGTGGGAGGGCTGGACTCCGGGCAACGCGGCCGAGGCCACTGACGCCGCCGGCGCCTTGGTGCGGATGGCACACGAGGTGCAGGCGCCTGCTGAGGAGGGCGTCGTTCGTTTCAGTACGACGTTCACGAGTCCCGGCTGGGACGGGCCGCAGGTGAGCTGGAGCACCTTGAGGTTCCTTGCTGCCGATTCGCTGCGCGGGTTCCTGTCCGGTGCTGACCTGGCAATCGAGGAGCAGTTCGGGGACTGGGACCGGCAGCCGCTGACCGGTACGAGCCCGGAGATCATCACCATCGCGAGGCGTGGCTGAACATCCGCTGCGACCCCGCGGAGCACCGCTAGCCGAGCTAGCCATCGTCGTTCCTGCGGTCGGATCCTGAGCCGCCGCCCGCATCGGCTATCGCCTGAGCTGGCGCAGCCAACCCGAGAGCTGATCGGGCTAAAGTCCATAGGAAAGATGAGGAGCGACAATGCCAGAGACGCCGTTCACGATTGGGGCCGAAGTCAGCTGCAGCGATGGGGTCTGCGGCGAGGTGAGGCGCGTGGTTATCGACCCGGTCGCTCGCGCGGTCACTCATCTCGTGGTCGAACCAAAGCACCGGCAAGGGCACGGCCGGCTCGTCCCCCTCGACCTCGTTGACGACACGACAGGGGAGATCCGGCTCCGCTGCACCAAGGCGGAGTTCGAGAAACTCGATCCCGCCGAGGAGACGCAGTTCCGGCCGGGCAGCGGGTACCCAGGGGACCTGGGCTACGGTTCGGAACAGGGCGGGCCGGCGCTGTTCTGGCCCCACTACGGCCTGGACATGGGTGACGGCACGAGCCTTAGCAGCAGCGCAGGCCCCGGCCGGGGGAACGTCATGCGGACCGTCACCTATGACTCCGTCCCCTTGGGCGAGGTGGACATCCGCCGCGGTGAGCACGTGCATGCCACCGACGGCGAGATCGGGCGTGTCCAGGGGCTTGTCATCGATCCCCGCACCCACCACGTGACCCATGTGCTGCTCCAGGAGGGACACTTGTGGGGCAGCAAGGAAGTGGCGATCCCGATGGGCGCCTTGACCGGGGTCGAGGATGGTGTCCAGCTCAACATCACCAAACAGCAGGTGGAGGCACTGCCGCCGGTGGGCATTGATCATTCGACCGGGTAGTCGCCGGCAGGCCGACCACATAGCGCGCGCGAGGCACCGCGCATGGGCGCGCACGCATGGGCAGCTCCCGGTCATATCGTCATTGCACTTGAGCACCCCGATCAGGCAGCGCAGCTGGCTGGTCTCCGCTGCGCGGGCCGCCGCCGGCGCAGACCTGCCGCCCGGCTTCGATGCGGCTTTCTTTGAGCCGCTGCTCGACTACGGGGCCGAGGATCGCTATCTTGCCGCTCACCCCGGCTGAGGCGAGGGGTGGACCATCCATACGTTGGGTTCCCAGTAGCGGCCTACGCCTTCCGCTACCGCCAGCGGCGCCAGCCCGCCGGGAAAGACGTACTCGCCGGGCTGCGGCAGTTCCATGCCGATCCACTGTTCCCAGTCCGCCACGGGGGCCGCGATCTCCATCGAATGGGGCTCGGTCCGCAGGATCGTGGCCCCCAGCCGGGCATGCACGCGCAGCCACGGATCGAACGGCAGGCCGTCGCCGCGGCGCCATCGGGAGTACGCGTCGATCGGGATGAGCGGATACCGATCCTTCATGCTCGGCCGGACCGGAGCGACGAGCGGGCCGAGGCCAGCATTGCGGGCCGCGAGAGCCATTGCCTGCAGGACCAGGGGGCTAAGGCCTTGTCCTTGCCTGTCGTGCTCCACCTCGGCAGCAAGCGCTGAGACCGCGGTGGGTGCCGCGTGTTCCGATACAGCGCGCAGGCCGACGGCGTCGATCCCGGCCGGCAAGTCGCCCAGCGACCCGTCCCAGCGGAAAGGAATAGCCCGGCCGCGTGCCACGACGCGATCGGCGGTGGCGTCATAGACGAGTACCTGGAGCTGTGCGTACTGGGGAAACAACTGTCCAAAGTACTTGCCGGTGTGGTTGCCGTGCATGTTGTACTCGGGCCAGACACCGTTAAAGAGCGACCTTGCCAGCTGCCACAGATCAGGCCGTTCCTCGGCGGTGTAGACCTCCACCTGGGAGCCCGGCGGAGCAGCCAGTCCGTCCATGAGGCCATCTTTTCACGGCGGCCGGCACACCGGGAAATGCTTAAAATTCGTCCCGTGGGCCCGGATCAAGGAGGCAAGCGTGAAGCAGAGGCCAGTGATGACGCTGACGGCGACGGTACTCGACGCACCCGACGCGAACGCGCTGGCGGACTTCTACCATCGGCTCCTCGGCTGGCCGGTGGGGACTAATGAGCCCGGCTGGGTGACGCTCAGGCCGCCCGATGGCGGGGCGGGGCTGTCATTTCAGACCGAGGATGCCTACGTGCGGCCAGCCTGGCCGGCCGGTCCCGGCGATCAGCAGATGATGCTGCACCTTGACATCGAGGTCGGCGATCTCGATGCCGCCGGGGCCCATGCGGTCGCCGCAGGCGCGACCCTCGCGGAATACCAGCCCCAGGACAAGGTCCGTGTCTATTTCGACCCTGCGGGTCACCCGTTTTGCCTGTGGATGCGCGACTAGCACTGCCTGATCAACTCGATCGAGCCGCCGGTCCGACGGACGCCGAGCCCCGACTGCGCGCTCGTCTGCATCAGCTACCAGGCAGGTGCTCGTGACTGGCCAGGATGGCCTCCATGGCCGGATCCCGGTTCTGGCTGTAGGCCTCGAACGTGGGCGGCGTGTATATCTCGGGCGCGATCCAGGGACGGTGATCGCCTGGCCAGGAGGTTTGCCAGTACAGGTCGGCGACGTTGGCGGTGACCTTGCTATAGGGCAGCTCGAAGGGGACTGTCTCGCCGATGAAGTTCGGGCGCGACCCGGTTGGCTCGCCGACGAAGATGGCCTGGGTTTCGCGTTCGATCGCAGTGACGGTGTTCTGCGCAGCCGAGAACGTCAGGCGGCCGATGATGACGAACAGCGCGCCGCGCCGGTTGATCGTCCGGCAGCCGATCAGGTGGTGCAGCAGCGGCTGAGTGAGGAAGGTGTTGCCGCCGCCATTCCAGCGCACGTCGATGACCAGCCTGGCTGACCGATGGCCATCGATGAAGGCGAACAGCCGGTCGCAGAACATATCGAACGGCTCGGCTGGATGATCTTCGACGCCGTTGAACTGGAAGTAGACGAGATCGGCCTGGGGCAGGTAATTGAACCAGTAGGCCAGGTCGCGGTTGCGCAGATGCAGCGGCGGCGGAGTGGGCAGCGTGTCGTGCAGCGCCAGCCATCCGGGCGGGTAGGGGTAACTGCGGCCCGGCTTGGCCGGCATCGGGTCCACGGTGACTTCCCCGCTGGACCCATCGGGGAACCGGACCGCCAGGGTGGCCTTGCCCGGGTCGTCGAGCAGGCCCAGGGCGTGCAGAAAGGCAACGCGGCGCAGCAGCGCTGGCGCCTTGAATGCGGCCTCTTGCTCGTTATCGCGGCTGATGACCGGATCGAGAGCAGCCATAACCTCCTCGACGGGACGCCCGCCGATCTTGTCGATCCTGGCGCCGAGCAGCCGCAGGCAGGCGGGATCTGCGGCAGTCACGAACAGGCCCTCGGCGAACAGGTAGAACTCCACGGGCAGTGCCCTGGCGAGTTGCTGGTTATCTTCGGGCTGGTTGATGAACGCATGCCCGTCGCCGAGGGGCCGCAGCAGCTTCATCATGCCGATCATGATCTGCGCATCGGACAGGCCAGGGATCTGGCGGTCGAGATCGCCCACCGCCCGGTCGAAATCCTGCTCGGAGACTTCGGCGAACGGCGCGTAAGCACGGCGCTTGATCTCGCGCGCCAGCAGCCGCAGGTCCGTGCGCCAGCCCTCGTCGCGGGACAGGCCGGCTGTGTCGATGATCGCCAGCATCTCGCGTACGCGGGCGTTTTCCCTGAGTGATTCCCAGAGATCGTCCTCGCGGGCCCGGTCGAGGTCCCGGAAGCCCTTGCTGAGGGCTTCACCCAGGGCCTCGGTGGCCTGCTTGCGGTCACCGAGCCCCGCGTGGCAGCAGGCGATGCGATAGGCAATCTCGCCGGGGCTGGGATAGGGCACGTCCCCGGGAAAGGCAGCACCCGGGCTGCCCAGCGGCCGGACGCCGAGATCCGCAACCCTCTCGTACGCCTGCAAGGCGGCGGGATAGTCCTTAAGGGCATGACGTGCCTCCGCAAGACGGAGCCAGTTCTCGCCCCTGACCGGGTTGCGCTCGGTCACCTGCTCCCACAGCCCGGCGGCTTCTGCCCACTGCGCAGCTCCCGACCGGGCCGCAGCCCTGGCCAGGATCCGGTTGTAGCCGACAACATCGCTCGTCACGGGTGCTCCTGGTCTGATCGTGAAGTCCGCTGCTTATCCTCAGACCCTCGCATGCCAGGCGCCGCAACGGCTGCTGCTGCGGGTGCGTTCCCTATCCGCCGGATAGCCGGGGCGAAGCCAGCGACCAGAGCGCACAGCGTCACGGCAACCGCGCAGCAGATCATGGCGGCGGTTGCCGAGGAGGCATGCGCAACAGCACCAAGCAGAGAGCAGATCAGCCACTGCTATTACGTTCTCCGCGCGTCGGGTCAGGCGACGCCAGCCAGCACGAACGCCGGTGCGCGCACAGTGGTTACGATCCGTCCGGCAAAACCGGACGGATCGTAACCGCTATCTGAATTCCCCGTGACTGCGATCGATTTCCCGGGACATTCGTATCGGCCGGAACCCATTGAGGGCGTATCGCGTCACTGCGATCGCGCCCGCTGAGGACCGTCGGTAAGCGGATTGGCCTGCTCGAGCGTTGTTATGGTGTGGGCACGAAACGAATTGATGTCGACTTCGCCGAGTTCTATGCGTCCGCTCGGGATGACTGCCTCCGCGCGGTCATGGCCAGCACCGGTGACAGGGAGGCGTCAGAGGATTTCGTCGCCGAGGCATTCGCGCGAGCCTGGGCGTCCTGGCGGAAGGTCGGCAGGCACCCGGCGCCGAGCGCCTGGGTGGTGCGCACTGCGCTGAATCTGCGGGTGTCGTCCTGGCGCCGCAGCAAGCACGCTGCGGCGCTGGACGATCAAGATGCCCTGCGCGCTGCCGACCGGACCAATCTCGGCCCGGTTGACCCGGAGATCATGGCGGCCCTGATGGCCCTGCCTGAGCGGCAGCGCCAGGTCATCGCACTGCGGATCTTCCTTGACATGGACACGGCCGGGACGGCGAAGGCGCTTGGCATCGCGCCAGGCACCGTCACCGCGCACCTGGCGCGCGCCGTTGCCGTGCTGCGTGCCCAGTTTTCGCCGCACTCGCCGGCAGAGAGGCAATGATGAACGACAACGACTTGATTACCGCAGTGCGGGAGCCCTTTGCCGACGTCTTCATGGCCACACCCGTTGAGGCTGTGGTGACTCGCGGCCGTGCCGTCAGGCGCCGCCGCCGCCGGCTGCAGGGCGTAGCTGGTGCCGTGGCAGCCGTTACTGCGGGAGTGGTCTCCATTCTCCTCGCAGTCGTCCTGGGCGGCCGGGCCGCCGCCCCGGTCACGCTGACCGCATGGACCGTTGTCACTGAGCCCAACGGAACCGTGGCAGTCTCCATCCACGACCTGCGAGACCCGCTCGGCCTTGAGCACGCGCTCCGCGCACATGGCGTGGCCGCTATCGTCCGATTTCACCGCAGCGGCTCGCTGATGCCGGGCTGCGTCATTCCGGGTGGCTCCAGGCTTGCGCTGACTTACCGGCGCGTTTTCCTGCAGCGCCCGGCGGGAAGCAGCGGCGGGGCGCTGCTCTACATCGACCCTGCGGCCGTCCCCAGGACTGCCGAGGTCGGGATTGACGCTGCCCGTGGGAGCGGATTCGGCATCGCGCTCCTGACCAAGCATGCTCAGTGCCTGCCGCCTAGCAGGCCGTCCACCATCGGGATCGGTTCTTCCTAGACCAGGACCATCCTTTGACGCCTTGGCCTGGGCATCGGTTCCGCGCGACCTTCCGGCTCTGCCCGGCGCGGCGGCGATGGCCCTACGTGGAGATCAAGCCTTCAGCGTCCAGTTCGACCTCGGCCCTTAGCATGCTGTAGAGCGCCAGGTCGTGCCACCGTCCGGCGCGGAACGCCGCGCCGCGCAGCACGCCCTCCCTGGTGAAGCCGGCATTCTCCAGGGCGCGCTGCTCGGCGATATTGGTTATCTCGGTCTCTGCCTGGATCCGGTTCACCTGGGTGTGCGCGAAGAGATATCGCACCAGCAGGCGCTGCGCCGCAGCACCGTAGCCGCGGCCCCTGAACTCGGGCGCCAGGCCGATCCCGAGGCTCCAGCAGTAGCAGCGTGCCCCGGTCGGAGTCTTGCGCCAGGACACATTGCCAACCCGGTCCGCGCCGTGGACTACCATCAGCACCCCACCGTTCTCGCCCAGCAATCCGGCCTCTGCCCAGGCCCGCCGCCATGTCCCCGGATCGCTCCAACCATGCCATTCGTGCTGGCCGGTCGTGGCCGGGTCGTTGGTCATGCGCTCCAGGAATGACAGGTCGTCTTCGGCCACCGGCTGCAGCGTCACCTTGTCTTCCATTTCCGACACACTACTGAGCCGGCACTACTGAGCCCGCACGCTCCTGAGCCGCGCGCGGCCCGCGAGCGGGCGGCGATGCGTCAGGACGCAAGGATGCTGATAGTGATCAGCACGGCGTCATAGACGAAGTGCGCCACGATGGGCCGGGTCAGGCGGCGGTGCTTCTGGAAGGAACGGGTGAGGAAATAGCCGACGGGAATGGTGAAGAGGAAGCCCAGTCCGTAGTAGACGTGGTAACTGGTGCGCAGGGTCAGGCTCAGCAGCAGGGCGCGTTGCGGCGTCCAGCCGAACTGCTCGAGCCTGGTCAGCAGATAGCCGCTGACCAGGGTTTCCTCAGTGATGGCCGTGATAGCCGACACGGCCAGCCCGTACAGGATGTAGTACTTCGGCACGTGCCCGGTCTCGACCTGGCTGAACAGCCCGCTGTGGCTGGCCAGCAGGGCGCTGAAGGGCAGCGCCGCCAGCAGGGTCACGCCGTATCCGCCGACGGCGATCCCGATTCCTGGCAGCAGGTCGCCGCGCAGCCCGGGCATGCCCAGCCCGAGCGCTGCCGGGCCCTGGCCGGTCCGCGTCAGCAGCAGCAGGGCAAGTGGCACCACGGCGCCCACCGCGAGATAGCTGAGTATGCCCAGGATGAGGTTCTCTACCGGGTGGCCGGGAACGACGGTGGGGAACCGGCTGATATCGCTGACCCCGCCCAGATGGGCGACGAGCACGTCCACCGCGGCCACGATGCCGGGGAAGAGGAACGCCGCCTCCACGAACCAGGTTTCCCAGATCAGCCCCTGCCGGGACTGTTCCCCGATCCGGATCGGCGGAGGGGGCGGAGGCGGCGGAGGCGGCGATGCGGGTTTGGCCGACGCGGGCCCGGCTGCTGCGGGCTGGGCGGGGTCGGCGTGACCGGGCTGGACCGGCTCGGGCTGGGCCGGCTCGGCCGGCTCGGCCGGGACCCAGAATGCCCAGTCGGCTGGCGGCGCTGGCCACTCCGGCGCAGCCTGCCAGCCAGGAGGCGGCGCCCAGCCCGGTGGCGGTTCGGGCCATCCCGGGGGCGGCCGCCACCGCCAGCCCTGCTCGCTCATCCGCCCATAGTCCCGCATGCCCGGGTCAGCTGGGACATGTCCTGCCCGGAACTAGGATTCGGTCGCTGGCCTGCGGCTTCCCGGATCAGAGTTGGGCGCTTGGCCGCGTTGTAGTGGGTCATGGCAGGCGTGAGAGCGGCCGGCCCCCCGGAACCGGATGTGATCGCGGGGCCGGCCCAGTAGCTGGGCCGGCCCCGCCGCGTCAGCCGGCTGCCTCGATACTGCGCCAGGCGTTGATCATCGAGGAGTCAGTGAACTGAGGGTCGTTGCATCCCTTGGTCCCGGTTTGCGCGCTGGACCAGAAGTATGACCACAGCTGGGTCCGGAATCCGGTGATGGCCGGGAGCTTGGTACCCAGGTAGGCAGCGTCCGCCTTGAGCGTGGCAACACGCTGCGCGCTGGTGCTGCAGGTGCCAAGGCCGTACTCAGCCAGACCGAGCCGCCTGCCCTTGTTCTTGACGCAATTCAGCCAGTTCAGCCACTTCGGGTCGGTCGCCAGGCCCTTGCCGGTCGGGCTGACCTCGTAGTTGTCGGCATAGTAGTAGTCGACGTACTTAGCCGGCGGGATGAAGGCGCAGCCGAGCCCATTGCTCCCGTAGCCCTTGCCGCCGTACTGGTAGGTCATGGAAGCCATCGCAACGCGGACGTTGGTCCGCTTGCCTTCGGCCTTGCGGATGAGCGTGGACTGCCCCTCGAATGCGCTCACGAACGCAGCGGGACTCTTCCAGACGCCGGGGTGCTCCGGCTCGTGGCCGAAGATGAGCACCACGTTGCGGGTTTTGGAGATGGCTGAGACGTAGCTGGTCACGTTGGTGGTGGGCGTGTCGTAGGAGATGATGCACCAGACGCCATAGGGAAGGACGTTGCACGCGCTGCCCTTCCACTTAGACGGCAGTGCACCCGTGTAGTAAATCCGCTGTTCGCGCAGCGGCCCGATCTCCTTGTTGGCTGACGTCCAGTTCACTGCCCGGGCGCCGATCACCCATGCCGCGCTCTTGGAGGTGGCCTTGTGCTTGGATGCGGATGCGAATGCCGTCGCTGGCACGGCCAGCAGGGCGACCGAGAGCAGCGTAGTAATGACATTTCTTACTAATTTGTACACATTGCCCCCAACTGTCACGCTAATTTAGTCCCTCAAGTGGCTGAAGATATCAGTTCACCCTGGAATAAATCGTGAAAACACGGAATGAGCCCGGGGCTAAGCCTGATCATTCACGTGGGCCGGCCGGCCTCCAGCGCAGGCCGGCTGAGCGGCGTTGCGGATCCTGATGCCCGGTTCCGGATACGACAACGGCCAGGCTGGCGAGTGGCTGCCCAGCGGCGCATTCGCCCGCGTACGCTGCCGCCCGCCGGGCGGACGGTGGCAGGGCTCAGTGCCGGGTTTTCCCGCGAGCGCGGTCACGGCGGATCGCGCGCAGCACCGGCAGGGCGGCGAAGTAGGATCCGGCGAGTGCGCTGCCGCCGATCCCGAGGTCGACGGAAATCCGGCCCTGACTGGCCCAGTAGACGTCCTTGAGATCGAGCAGCAGAGCGAACTCATCGATGATGAGCGCCAGGCCGGAGCCGTAGCTGACGGCCACGGCGGGGTGCCTGCGCTGCTGTTCGCTGCCGCGGACGGCGACGGCGCCGACCCCCGAGACCAGGCCGATGCCCCACATGTAGTGGTGCAGGTGTTCCTTTCCGATGCTGAGGTTCCGGAATGGTCCCTGGCCGGCCCGGATGCTGTAAGTGATGCCGCGCACCGCAGCGAACGTGGCCGTGAAGGCAAGCCAGCTGAGCAGAGCCGACCGCTGGCTCTCGTCCATTTCATTGCGGTACGCGGCCCAGGCGGCGGGAGCCAGTGCTGGCGTGCGGCTTTTCACATGCGCACCATACCCGTCTGGCGCCTGCCCGCGGGTGCGGACGGGCGCCAGACGGCGCAGCGAGCTAGCAGTGCTTACGGGTACGGCAGGAAGCAGATCCCGGCATGGCCTGCCACGCCGCCGCACTTGTCGCTGACGGCACCGTCCTTGTCGATGTAGTTATCGCTGGCAATCCAGAGGCCCCCATCGGTGATCAGCATGTCATCGGCGCCGAGCCCGGGCGACTTGCTGTAGACCGGGGTGGTGGGGGGCATTCCTGTGCTGGGCGAGAGGCCTTCCATACCGGACTCGACGATAGGAGTCGGGCTAATACCAGGCGCTTTGCAGCCGTCCGGGTTATATGCGTACTTTTCGTGGCCGCCGAAGTAGGCTGTGCTGGCGTCCGCTGCCGTGGAGAACAGCGAGTAGCAGCCGGTATAGGTAATCCACTCGGAGCTGACCGCCCGGTCGGCCGACGGGAAAGCGGCCGCCGCGTCGCACAGGCCCGTCCGGGGCTCAGACGTCTTCGAGGTGTTGAAGGGCATGTAGCCGGTGTCGGCGACATAGACCGTGCTGCTGTCCGGCGACCAGGACGCCGCCGTGACGTAGAACGGATGGTTATCGGCGCACGACCCGTAGAACTCAGGCGACCGCCACTTCGTCACCCTGGCGCGATGCGCGCGCAGGGTGAGCATGAAGATCTGCTCGCGGTGCTTGCCGCGCACCGACGTGAAGTCGCCTTCCACCAGCAGGCGCCGGCCTTCCGGGCTGAGCTGCTGGTTGTAAATCCGGGTCCGGTTCCCGATAACGCCGGGGAAGTCGTAGTGGCCGGAGACGCGCAGCCGCAGGTAGCCGTCGTCGCGGCCCGTCTTTGAGTTCAGGCTGGCGTAGTAGTTGCGACCGGAGCCGTTGATGGACTTGAACAAGCCGCCGGCCAGCACATGGCGCCCGTGCACGACCAGCGTGTCGACCGTTCTGTCGGCGTCGTGGCGGAACCTGTTCCGCACCGCGCCCGTCGAGGTCTTGACCTTGACGATGTTCCTGGCCCGCCTCTTGTGCACGCGGGTGAACGACCCGCCCAGGTAGGCGCTTGAGCAGTTGCTGCCCTTGAAGGCGATGGAATTGACCTCGCCGTTCGCGCCCGGTTTCCAGCTGGAAACCGTGTAGGGCGCGGCCGCCAGGAAGCTGAACGCATTGTGCCGGACGTAGATCCTGCCGTTCTCGCTGATCCTGGCGAACTTGCCGACGGCGTACATCATGTCACCGCATTGCACGAGCTGCCTGATCTGCTCCGTGTGCCCGTCGGGGCGGGGCGAGAGCTCGGGCGTGCCGCTGGCGGGAGTCGACGACGCCGGGCCCGCCGGGGCGACCGCGGCCCCTGCCACGGCGGGGGCGACGGCTCCCGCCACGGTGACCGCGAGCACCCCCGCGGCAATGCCGGAAAGCGGCCCTGCGATCTGGCGGCTACGAAGCATGGCACTCCCTTGTGTCCTGACAGTCGTGCTTTGCGGAACGCTGAGTCGTCTAGCACGATAGCGATGGCCGTCGGGCACGGGCGGTAGTTTGCCACACTGAGACATATGCACCCAGGAGTCCCGCCCCGAACCACTCGCTCCGCGGCGGCGACCGCCGGTGTGCTTGGCTTGGCCCGATGAATCATGATGTGCTCGGCGACCGCCTGCGGCGCGGCGATGTGGTGTTCGGTGCCTGGTCAGTGCTGCCCGGAGCCGTCAGCGCCCGGGTGCTGGCCGTCCCTGGCCTGGATTACGTGGTCATCGATCTCCAGCACGGCGGCGCCACCGAGCATGATCTGCCCGCGATGACCGCTGCCATCAGCCTCGCGGGCGTGACCCCCCTCGCCAGGGTCAGGCACGCTCACCCCGCGGACATCGGGCGTGCGCTCGACCTTGGCTGCCAGGGCGTGATCGTGCCGAATGTCGAGTCCGCCGACCAGGCCGCGGCGGTCGCCGGGGCCTGCCGTTACCCGCCGGATGGCTACCGGTCGGCGGGCGGGGTGATGGCCGGGAGCGGCAAGCCACTGTGCATCGTCATGGTGGAGTCGGCGAACGCCGTCGCCGATATCGACGCCACCCTGGCCATCGCCGGGGTCGACGGGATCTATGTCGGTCCCAGGGACCTGTCGCTCTCGCTGGGCTGCCCGCTCGATCCGCACGACCCGGTGCTGCGCCCGGAACTGGAGCGCATCTGGGCCGCCTGCACCGCGGCAGGGAAGCCGGCGGGCGTGCATGCCTCCGATGGCGCCACCGCCCGGCTCTACCGGGACAACGGATGCAGGATCATCACCGTGGCCGTGGACGCCGTGGCACTCGCCCGCGGGGCCAGCGGCGAATTCGCCGCCGCCAGCAGTTGACGATTCGCTGGACTCCTGCCCGCCGATGGTCACTGGGCCGAGGGCCGTCCGGCCCGGGCCAGGGCCGGGCCGGCGGTCAGGACGGGGCCCAGTTCCCGGCCGGCGGCTGACCGAGCGGCGCGGTCGCGGTTGCGGCGGGCAGCGCGGACGGGCTGACGAACGTGCTGCCGTCCGGCCCGGCCTGCACTGCCTCGTGCAGCGCGCTGCCGCGCAGCAGCTTTGGCCAGGACAGGAACCACTGGGTCCAGCCGTTGTCCCACTCGCCCGCCCTGGGGCTGCCCTTGATGGTCACCGGATCGCCCGGTAGCTCCATCTTGTAGTAAATCTCCGCATCGGCCGGCGCCATGTTCACGCAGCCGTGGCTTACGTTGGTGAAGCCCTGCTCGCCGACCGACCAGTACGCGTCGTGCAGGTAGTCGCCGGTCCAGGTAAACCGGACGGACCAGGGCACCTCCAGTTTGTAGCCGGGGCCCTTCATGAGCACCGGGTTGCCCTTGTCGATGGTCAGGTAGGTCCCGTTCGGGGTGTTGTCGCCCGGCCGGCCGGTGCTGATCGGCCAGCGGCTGTACAGCTTGCCGTTCCGGTAGACCTTCATGTGGTGCGAGGCGGTGCTGGCCACCACGATCAGCGATCTGCCGATGGTGAACGACTGGGTCAGGGTGTGCGTGCCGTACAGGCCCGGCGCACCCTCGACGCCGTCCAGGTGCCCGGTGAAGCTCACCTTGGTGTGCGCGGGCCAGTAGCCCCGCGGCCGGAAGCTCAGGGATCTGTCGCCATCCCAGTACCACGCGCCGACGACAGGCACTGATGTCCGCAGCTGGAGCGATCCCTCGACCGCGGCCTTGTCGGTGATCGGCTGGCTGAAGGTAAGCATGATCGGCATGCCGACGCCGTAGGTCTTGTGGTAACCCTCGAAAATCAGTGTCTGGAACGTCCGGGCCGGCGTCAGCGTGCGGAACGAGCTTTGCTGGGTAACTGCCTGGCCAGATTCGCTGATCGCCTTCGCGGTAACCGTGTAGCGCGCCGACGGCGGCAGCGCCCAGGTGCTGTGCCAGCGGGTCCTGGCGGCATTCAGGACGCCGGTCACGGCATTGCCCGCGGTGCCGGTCACCTGGTCGCCGGNNCCGGCCAGCCGCACGGTCACGCCGCTGATCTTGCCGCCGGCTGCGGTGACCGTGATTCCCTCGCCGGGATTGACGCGACGTGCGCCGCTGGCGGGGGTGATGGACAGCCGCATGCCCGCAGCGGACGGCGAGGTCGCGGCCGGTGCGGTGGTGGCACCCGTTGCCGGGGCGGAGGAGCCGCCCTGGCATCCGGTGATGAGCAGGCAAAATGCTCCGCCGAGTGCGGTGGCGGCAACCCAGCCGGGTAGCCGGCCTGATTCGCTGCCCTTCCGCACCAGGCCTCCTATCTGCTGATGGCTGGTCTGCTGATGGCTGGCTTCCCGCCAGTAACTCCGGTCAGGGGTCTGCCCGCAGCGCCGGATCCGCCTCGCCGCCAGGGACGGGCGACCGCGGGACAGAAGCTTTCCCGGCGGAATCACTCGCTACCGTGACGGACGAGCCATGCGTGAGGTTGCGGTCCAACGGTATCCGCGCCGGGCGATGCGGACGAATCTCTGCACGTCGTTTCCGGCCCGTCCGGATCAGGGCGCAGGCAGCGGCAATCACGGTGATCCCGGTGGCCGTCCACGGAACGTAGTCGCCAAGCCGGTCGTAGGGGGTGCGGGCCGAAGCCGGCGGCAGCCCCAGCCGCACCAGGGTGACGCCACGCTCGCTGGGTCCGGCCCATGCCAGCAGCCGGCCCCGCGCGTCGAACGCGGCCGAGTCGCCGGTCAGCGCGGCCTGCACGACCGGCCGTCCGGTCTCGGCCGCGCGCAGTGCGCCGAGCGAGGCGTGCTGCGCAAGGACCCACTGCTCCCAGCCGGCCTGCCAGGTGGAGTCCGAGGTCTGATAGATGGTCATCTGGGCGCCGTGGTCCGTGTCCACCCGTGACATGTCGGGAAACGCGGACTCGAAGCAGATCAGCACCCCAATCGTGAGCGGCCTGCCACTGGGCAGCGTGACCCGCATGACGTGTGCCCCGGTCCCGGGGATGACGTTCTGCGGCGCCGCCTTGCTGATCGTGGCTAGCCAGCCGAGCTGCTGCCGGANNCGGGATGTACTCGCCGAACGGCACCAGGCGGGTCTTGACGTACCTGCCGTCGATGCCGTTACTGCCGATCAACACGGCGACCTTTGACTTCGCGCCGTCGGGCGCTATCGAGTCCTGGTTCACCAGTAGCTGCGCGCCGTCCGCCGCCGACAGTCTCTCCAGCTGGTGCAGCAGCGAGGGGTGCGTGTCCAGGTCGTAGGCCACGCTGCTCTCTCCCCAGACAATCAGGTCAGCGTGGTCGTGGCGCAGGCCTGCGGACAGCCGCTGGCTGGCGTCCACCCGGAGCCTGGCGTTGTGCACCTCTCCGGGCTGGACTATCGCGATCGTGACGTACCGGCTGACCGGCGAGGCGGGGGTAAGCGCGAAGGCAACAGGACCGGCCGCGATCACGATCGCCGCGCCCGCCGCGCCTATCAGCCGGACCGATATCCGGCGCGCCACTATGAGGATCAGGATGCCGGTGTTGACCGCGACAAGCGCGAAGCTGATCAGCCAGATCCCGCCGACGGCGGCAAGCGCCAGCACGGCGGGATGCTGCCACTGACTGGCGCCGAACACTGCCCACGGGCCGCCAAAGCCCTGCCAGGACCTGATCCACTCGCCGACCAGCCAGCAGCTGGGCATCACGACCAGCGCAGCGAGTGCGCGGCGCGTGGTGACCGGCGGGCGCAGCAGCGCCCAGCACGCCACCCCGACGCCAGCCCAGAGCGCGCCGAGCACTGCCACCACGAGCAGCAGCGCCGGGCCAAGGTCCGGGATCAGCCAGTAGAGCGCGGCCAGGAGATATCCGCCGCCGAACCACCAGCCAGCCGAAGCGGCCTGCCTGGCCGTCGCCGAGGCCCGCATCAGCAGCAGTCCCGGCACGAGTCCGAACCATGCGACGAACTCAAGGTTCGGTGCCGGGAAGGCAAGCACGGGGAGCGCCCCGGCGAGTACCAGGATCGCGTACCGGGCGGGCCGCGGGAGGCCTAGCCAACCTGCCATAGCACCATTGTGCGTCCGCCGGCCTCGCCGGCACGCCACCGGCGTCAGTCCCCCGCCGATAGCCCGCGCCCCCAGGCGGTGAATCCGCCGATAGCCCGCGCCCCAAGGCGGTGAATCCGGGGATAGCCCGCACCCCCAAGGCGGTGAATCCGGGGATAGCCCGCACCCCCAAGGCGGTGAATCCGGGGATTGACCACCTTGCATGGTGACCGATCCCCGGATCCACCACCATCAGACCTCGGCCAGACCGCAGCCGCTGGGGGATCCAGACCGCGGCCGCCGGAGGATCCAGACCGCGGCCGCTGGGGGATATCGCCTGCTTACTCGCCGCTGCGCCGTGCCCGTGTGACTGCGCCCGCGATCGCCCAGGCCAGCGCGGCCAGGACCAGGAGCGTGATGACGTACTCGGGCCAGCTGCCGGCCCGGTCAGCGAGCGTCAGATTGCTTTGCAGCGGCACTCGCGCATCCAGCAGCGCCCTTCGCCAGATGCCGCTGTGGGCGATCAGCGAGCCGTCCGGCGCGATGATCGCGCTCACGCCCGTGGTGGACGCGACCACCACGCTGCGATCATGCTCCATCGCGCGGATCCGCGCGATGGCCAGTTGCTGCAGCGTCTCCCCGGTCTGGCCGTCTATCTCGAAGTCAGCGTCATTCGTCTGCACCACCAGCAGGTTCGCCTTCGCGACGACCTCCGACCTGACCAGGTTGTCGAAGCCCACCTCGTAGCAGATCACGTCGCCGAGCCTGATCTTTCCGATGTGGAACACTACTGCCCGGTGCCCGGGGGTGAAGTTCACCGGCTGCAGCGACGGCAGCGAGGTGAACTTACTCAGCAGGCCCCGGAACGGGATGACCTCACCGAACGGTACTAGCTGGCGTTTGACATAGGTCTCGACCGGCCCGCGGCCCGGCAGCCAGAGCTGGCCGGCGTTGCGCACCGGGTCGTCAAGCACCGCGCCGACCAGGACGGGGCGGTTGATGGCGTCGACGGCCGCCGCAATCGTGCCGTAAACCGACGGGTAGCGGCTCGGATCAAGGTCGGTCGAGTTCTCCGGCCAGATCACCACGTCGGGCGCTGGCCTGGAGCCGTCCTTGACCTGCGCCGCCAGCTGCTCAGTCGCCGCCGCGTGGTTGGCGGTAACCGTCGTGGCCCGCAGCACACCGCTCAGTGTCCCTGCGTGCGGAACGTCGCCCTGGACAGCCGCGACGGTCGCGGTTGGTCCCCCGGCGGCCGGCTGGTCGACCGGGAGCACGCAGCCGCAGACGGCTACTCCCGCCGCCACGGCGAAGGCAAGAGCCGGCCCTCTGCGACGCCGCAGCCGGGGCAGCGAGACTTCGCGGCGCGCCGACCACCCCGCGGACGATTCACCGCGGGACGACGGTCGCACCGGCGGCTCACCGCGCGACGGCGCGAGGACCAGCCAGGCCAGTGTGGTGCCGGCCAGGGCCACCAGGAAGGTGAGCAGCGGGGCGCCGCCGATTGCCACCCAGCGCGCGGTCGGCGCGCTGGCCTGGCTCATCGCGAGCCTGCCCCACGGAAAGCCGCCGAAGGGCCATCGGTCTCGCAGTGCCTCGGCCGCTACCCACCAGCCGGCCGCGGCTATCGGCCACGCGCGCAGGTTCAGCAGCAGCCGCTGGCCGACCGTGAGCACCGCGAACAGTACTGCCTCGACGACAGCCAGCGCAGCCCACACATACCAGGCGACGTTCACCAGCCAGGCCAGCAGCGGAACGAAGAACGCGAAACCGAACACGAGGCCAACGGCCAGTGACCCGCGCAGGCTCCTGCCCCAGAGCGCGACGATGAGCAATGCCGGTGCCACGGCGGCGAGCGGCCAGGCGCCTGCCGGCGGGAACGCCGCGGCCAGGGCCAGCCCGCCCGTCAGCGCCGTGAGCAGCGCAAGGCCGGTGGGCAGGCCGCCAGTTGCAGCGTGCCCGATCCCCGGGAACGACCCCAGCCAGGCAGGCCTTGCGACTGGTGTCGTGGTCCGCGGGGCCGGCGTGGTCTGCGGAATGGGCACGGTCGGCGNNCGCGAGGCCGGCGTGGTCCGCGTGGCCGGCGTGGACGGCGTGGTCCGCGGAGCGGGCGCGGCGTCGCCGGCGGGCTTGCCGCCTACGTCGTCGCTGGCTCCGGTGAGCACCACCGACCTCCCTCGGCCGTTCGGTTCGCGGCCTCCTGCGAGAGTATCCGGACCGCCGAGACTGCATCTCGCACCCGGCCGGACGCGAAAGACCCTGTGCAAAAGGACTTTTGCATTTCGCCACACGATAGTGATCGAGCGTGATAACTTCGCTACCGCGTGTTCTCAAGTCAACTAGACGCGCTGCCCTCTGGCATGCTCGCGAGGTCCGTGCCGTGATCAAGATTCGATACTCAGACCTGCCAGCCGGACTGCACCTGAGCGCCGACGTCCGGGGGAGGCACACGATCCTTTTCCTGCTGCCCGGACTCACCGCCGCGCAGCGTAAGGCAGCCATCCGGCGGGCCAGGAGCGCTGCCCGGGTCGGCCACGGTCCGGCGCTGCCGGCACTCGGCTTAGCGCGCGCGGTGGCGGCGGACCGGATCGCGACGACCGTGCGTAACGGGCTAGCGGCGATGCGCATGCACCCGGCGATCTTCATTCCGCCGATGATCATGGTGTTGCTCGTGGCTATTGCCTATCTTCTCCTCGTGTCGGGCTCGTTCCGATTCACTGCGCCGCAGGCGACCGGGCAGGGTCCCGTGATCGGTAGCGGCGCGTTACACAACTCCCGGGCTGCCGGCCCTGGCAGCCGCCCGGCGAGCGGCTCGGCGCCTGGCAGCCCAGGCTCCCCCGCACCAGCGCCGTCCTTGCATCGCGGGCCAGGCTCGCCGGCACCCGGCTCGTCGGCCTCGCCCTCACCAGGACCCTCGCTGCCTCGCCGGCCGCCATCGCCGTCACCCTCGGCTCCAGCCCCGTCGCCGTCGCCGTCGCCATCCCCGTCCCCTTCCCCGACTACGGGATCGGGTTCGGGCGGCGGCGTGTGCGTCAAGGTCGCCCTGCTCGGAGTGTGCGTGGCTGTGTAGCCCGGGCCCGGGGCCTGCGGGCTCCGGCCTGCCATCTCCGGCAGGCCGCCAACGGCCGGGCCTTCCGGCGCAAGAGCGTTCAAGACAGGCAGCCGGGCGGTCATGCAGCATGGCAACAGCAGAGACGCCGACTGAGGGGGAGATGCGTGAGCCGCCGCGGGTGGGTGCTGTTCGCCACGATGAGCGTGATCTGGGGCATCCCCTATCTGCTGATCAAGATCGCGGTGGGCGGAGTTCCCGTCCCGGTGCTCGTCCTCGCGCGGGTGGCCATCGGCGCTGCGCTGCTGCTGCCCGTCGCGCTGCGTCGTCGCCAGCTCAGGGCGCTGCTCCCGTACTGGCGCTGGCTCGCCATCTTCGCCGTGGTGGAGATCATCTCGCCCTGGTTCCTGCTGTCGGAGGCGGAACTGCGGCTTTCGAGTTCCATGAGCGGCCTGCTCATCGCATCGGTGCCGATCATCGGCGCGCTGCTCGCCCGGCTCACTGGCGACTCCGAGCGGCTGACGGTTGTCCGCTGGACCGGCCTGCTAGCCGGCCTGGCCGGCGTTGCGCTGCTGGTCGGTCCGGGTGCCGCCGGGGGCGATGCCCGGTCGATCGGTGAGGTCCTGGTCGTGGGCGTGTGCTACGCGACCGGCCCGCTGATTGCCAGCCGGAAGCTCAGCGATGCTCCGCCGATCGGAATGACCGCGGTCTGCCTGGGTTTCGCTGCGGTCGTCTACGCACCGGCTGCGGCGCTTACTTGGCCCGATGCGATACCGCCGGTGAAGGTGCTCGGTGCCATCGCGGGCCTGGCTGTGCTCTGCACAGCCGTCGCCTTCCTGGTCTTCTTCGCGCTGATCGCCGAGATAGGCCCGGCACGGGCGACCGTCATCACCTACGTGAATCCGGCCGTCGCCGTCGCGCTGGGCGTTTCGGTCCTCGGCGAGCAATTCACCCTGGCCATGGCTGGCGCCTTCGCGCTCATCCTCGGCGGCTCGGTTCTCGCGACGCGCTCCGGCATCCGCCGCCGTGCGGCAGCAGGCGAGCCGCCGCCCGGCGTGCCTGACCCTGAGCCGCCGGGCGTGCCTGACCCTGAGCCGCCGGGCACGTCCGGCCCTGAGCCGCCAGGGACACAAGAACCCGGTCCGGCGCCGGCCCGGCCCCGAAGCCCGGCGCCGCGCAGGTAAACCTGATCGAACGCGGGACCCCGCCCAGATAGACTCGCGCGGGTGATTGACCTCAAGGCAGCGCGCCAGGAACCAGATCGCTACCGGGCCGCGCTGGCCCGCCGCGGCGCCGGGGCTGACCTCGACGCGCTGCTGGCAGCTGACGCCCGGTGGCGGGAGCACACCGAGCGGGCCGAGAGCCTGCGCGCGCAGCAGAAGAGGTCGTCCAAGGGCAAGCCCGGCCCGGACGAGCTCGCCGAGCTGCGCGGTCTCGCCGCCGAGCTCACCGCGGCCGCGGAGGACCAGGCCCAGGCCGCGGCGGAGCGCGACGAGCTACTCGCCCGCATTCCCAACCTTCCTGATCCGTCGGCGGCCGACGGCATGGACGAGGCGGACGCCGAGCTTGTCCGCACCTGGGGCGAGCCGCCTGCGTTTGACTTCGAGCCCCGGGATCACCTGGACCTCGGCTCGCCCACCGGCTGGGTGGACATGGCGAGGGGCGCGCGGCTGTCCGGGTCAAGGTTCGCGTACCGGATGGGAGACGTGGCGCTAGCGGAGATGGCGCTCTACCGGTTTGTCCTCGACCGCCTGGCCGGGAAGGGCTTCCTGCCAGTGCTGCCGCCTATCCTGGTCGGCGAGCGCGCCATGTACGGCACCGGCTTCCTGCCGACGGAGGAGTCGAATCTCTACCGCCTGGAGAAGGACGACCTGTACCTGACCGGTACCTCTGAGGTGGCGCTGGCGGGCATCCATATGGACGAGCGGCTCGAGGAGGAGCAGCTGCCCGCCAGGTACGTGGCCTTCACCACTAACTTCCGGCGTGAGGCCGGGGCGGCCGGCAAGGACACCAAGGGCATGTTCCGGGTGCACCAGTTCGACAAGGTGGAGATGTACGTCTACTGCAGGCCCGAGGAGTCAGCCGGCTTCCACGAGCAGCTGCTGGCGCATGAGGAGGAACTCGTCCAGGCGCTCGGCCTGCCCTACCGCGTGATGAACATCGCCGTCGGCGACCTGGGCGCGCCTGCCGCCAAGAAATATGACATCGAGGCCTGGTTCCCGGCACAACGGCGGTACCGGGAAATCACCTCCTGCTCGAATACCACCGACTACCAGGCCAGGCGGCTGAACGTCAGGTTCCGCCGCGGCGGCAAGCTGGACTTCGTGCACACGCTCAACGGGACCGGCGCGACCGCGCGCGCACTGTTGTCGATCATGGAAAACTTCCAGGATGAGCACGGCACCGTCACCGTTCCCGAGGTGCTGCGCCAGTACGGCGCGCCCGCCACGCTCGGCACCCGCCCGCCGGCAGCCGGCCAGTCTTAGCTGGCGCCCAGCCCGAGCAGCAGGCCGTCCGCCGCGACCGCGGGCGAGCTGGTCAGGAACAGCAGCACTCCGTCAGCCGGAGCGCTGATCACCTCTTGCGTGCTGGCTCCGTCGATGCTGGTCACGCTGCCGAGCACCTGCCCCTTCGCCACCTTGGCCCCGGCGCCGACCGCGGGCTCCCACCAGCCTTCGTCCGCGCAGCGCAGCCAGATGAAGCGGCTGAGGTCTTCGGCCGTCGGCCCGCCATCGCCCCCAGCCCCGCCGTCCGCGGCCGTCGCGCCATCCGCGGCCTCGGTCATCCCGAGCGTGGCGAGCACCCGGTCGAGCCCCCGGACGTGCAGGTCAACCGCAGCCTGCTCGACAAGGCCGCAGCCGCCGGCCTCGGCGGTGATCGCCGGGACGCCGATCTGCGCGGCCGCGGAGCTGGTCGTGCCGCCGACGGCGCGATCGGGGCCGGGCTCCTGCCGCAGCACATAGCCGAGCCCGTAAGCCATCGCGAGCGCCCGTGCCCTGTCCTCGGCCGGCCCGGTCTCATACAGCGTGAACGGCTCAAGCGCCTCGACCATGTCGCCGCAGTGCACGTCGATGACAGCATCCATGCCAGCGATGAGCTTGGTGAACGTCGCATGCGCCAGCCGCTCGGCGAGAGTGCCCGAGGGGTTGCCCGGGAAGCACCGGTTGAGGTTCTTGCCGTCCTCGGGTACCACGAACGGGGTACGCGCGCGGAAGGCCGACATGTTCAGCACGGGCACGGCGCGAACCCGGCCATGCAGTTCCCTCGACTCAAGCGCCCGCGCCCAGGTGCGGACCCCGGCCATGGACGCGTACTCGCAGCCGTGCACCCCGGCCAGCACCGTCAGCTGCGGGCCGTCGCTGCTGCCGGTGATCTCGATCAGCGGGACGCCGACTCCGGCTAGGTCCAGCGTGCGGCGGACGACTTTCGGTGGCATGGACTTCAGCTCCCGTTCGCTAGAACCCGCGCCGGAACGCGGCCTGACAGCAGCTCTTCAGCCGCGATCGCGATCCCGAGCAGGGCCTGATCGCGCCCGCGGTGGCCCGCGAACTGGATGCCGACCGGAAGGCCTGCCGAGGGCACGGGAAGTGACACGGCAGGGTGACCGGAGAGGTTGTAGGGCCCGGTGAAGCGGCCCTCGGCATTGTCGTCGCCGACGCCGAACGGGGGATCCTGCTCGGGAGCGGTGTAGCCGACGGTCGGGCCGGCCAGCGCATCGGCGCCGTCCAGGCTGGCCTCGATGGCGGCAGTCAGCTCGGCCCGGCGGCCGAGCGCCCGGTCATACCGCTCGTCGCTGACCGACGCACCGAATTCAAGCAGCGCCCTGGTCCCGGCCGCATACCGGCGGGTGTCCCGGCCTGCGTGCACCAGATGGGCCTCCCTGGCGACGATCACGCCCAGCGGGTCCTCCCAGGCGGCCAGCTCGTCGAGCCATGGCGCGGTCAGCTCCCTGATGTCCCATCCCGCCGCGGCCAGCGTGTCAAGCGCGGCGGTCACCGCCGCGCGGACCTCGCTGGTCACCGAAGGATCGGCCAGCTGCGCGGTGAGCACCCGCAGCCGCGGCGCCGACACGGGCCGCTCGCCTACCTCGTCCCCGTCGCGGTTCGCGAGCACGCTGAGCAGCCTCGCCGCGCCCGCCGCCGTGGCCGTCAGCGTGCCCGCGTTATCGCAGGTCGGCGAGAGCGGGAAGACGCCGTCGAGCGGGATCAGCCCGCTGGTTGGCTTGAGGCCCGCCACCCCGCAGTAGGCCGCGGGGATCCGGATCGAGCCGCCGGTATCGGTCCCGATCGCCAGGTCGCAGACGCCTGCGGCGACGAGGGCCGCCGACCCGCCGGAGGATCCGCCGGATGTCCGCGACGGGTCACCCGGATTTCGGGTGTCACCGACATCCGGGTGCGCGAATCCCGCCGCGTACTCCAGGCACTGGCTAGTGGCGAACACCTCGGCGCCGGCCGTGCGCAGCCGCCGCACGAGCTCGGCGTCGTGGCCGGCGGGCGCCGGATCGTGCGCCGGGCTGCCGTAGGTGGTCACCGTGCCTGCCACCGCGATGATGTCCTTCACCGCCACCGGCTGGCCGGCCAGCGGCCCGTCCGGAGCCCGGTCCGGTGCCCCGATCACCGAGACGACGGCGTTGACCGGGCGGCCGAGCCGCTCCAGCCGCTCGTAGGCGGCCAGCAGGTCCAGGTTCGCCCGCGAGCAGGTCCTGCTGCCGTGCTCGATCGCCGTCACCAGCTCGGCAACCCGGCGCACCAGCGGCCCGTGCAGCGGCCCGAGAATCGCCCCGACCTCCGTCGGGCGGTGCCGCACGGCCAGGTCGCGGTAGACACCAGAGTGCGTCTTCGCCGAGCCGCGGTTGAAGTCCGCCAGCCGCCCGAGCGAGCCCGCCAGGTCCGCGGGGTCAAAACCGTCGAAGGCCATCGGGGTGACCGGTGCCTGACCCAGCACCTGCCGGGCTAGCTCAGTCAGCAGCAGCTGGTACGCAGCATCCTGGAGTACCTCGAATATCGCGAGGTCACTGACGGCGGTGGCGAACAACATGGCCCCGTATGCCTGCTTCGCCCACAGGTAGCCCAGCACGTTGTCGGTAGCTCTTGCGTCGGCGATGTCGGCCGCGAGCGAGCGCACCCGGTCGGTAACGGTGCCGTCGATCTCGCCGATGACGAAGGTGCCCCGGTTGCCGCGCAGCACGAGACCCGGCTCGAGGACGTCGGCCCCGAAGTTCACGAATGCCTCGACGACCCGGCCGGCGCCCAGCGACTCGGTGAGCACGCCTGCGTTCAGCCCGTTCTGCAAGGAGACGACGTGACCATCGCCGTGCAGCCTGCCCGCCAGTGTGGCGGCCGCGGCTGCGGTGTGGTGCGCCTTGACGGCGAGCAGCACCGGCCCGTCCAGTCGTTGCGGCAGGTCGGCAGGGGTGACGGCAGGCAGCTCTGCGGTGAAGTTCTCGACCGGGCCGCTGATGGTCAGGCCGCGCTCGTTCACGGCCCGGACGACGGCCGGATCGGCGTCGCTGACCATCACGTCATGGCCGTCCCGAACCAGTCCAGCGGCGACCGTACCGCCGATGGCACCGCATCCAAGCACGAGGTAGCGCACGGCGCGAGATGTTACAACACTGTAAAAGCATCTGGTATCCCTCAGGCCCGCTATTTACAAAACGCCTCGTGAGGGCCACATTGACGTGGACAAAGGTTTGCTCTGACCTGTCCCCCCGGCCATGCGCCGGCCGATTGACATACAAAGTGGAGCTTAAATGACATACCGGACACATGCGCTGAAGGCGCTGACAGTGATCGGCGCACTGGTCCTGATGGCCGGCTGCGGATCGGGATCGGGCGGATCGTCAACCGGCGGCAGCGGCACCGGCGGAAGCGCCGGCGCCCCGGTGCACGGTGGCAACCTCGTCTTCGCGGCAGTTCAGGACGCGCAGTCCATGAACGCCACCACCGTGTTCGACAACAACTCGATCTGGATCCTGGAGCAGATCTTCCAGCCGCTCTACACGGTGACCAACAACGGCAAGGGCGAGATGCCCTGGCTCGCGACCGGCTACAAGGTCTCGGCTAACAAGAAGACCTACACGTTCACCCTCCGGCCCGGCGTGAAGTTCTCCAACGGCAAGCTGATGACCTCAGCGGACGTGAAGTTCTCCCTCGACCAGAACCGCAAGGCGACGAAGGGCTGGGCCTACCTCGACTCTGCCATCAAGTCCGTGGACGACCCGTCGCCCGAGACCGTCGTGATCAACCTCAAGTACCCCTGGGCGCCGATACTCGCCGACCTCTCGCTGTTCGCCAACGGGATCGTGCCGGACAACTACGGCGGCGAGACCGAGGCCGCGTTCTACACCCACCCGATCGGCACCGGCCCGTTCAAGTGGGACTACTGGCACAAGGGCTCCGCGCTCAAGCTCGTGCGCAACCCCTACTACTGGCAGCCGGGCAAGCCGTACCTGAACAGCATCACCTGGACCGACGTGCCGAGCGACAACACCAGGGAGCTGGAGCTCAAGGGCGGCCAGGCGCAGATCGACCAGACCCCTGCCTGGTCGACGGTGGCCAGCCTGAAGTCCACCCCGAGCGTCCGCATGGACCTGTTCAACTCCACCCAGACCAACTACCT
This sequence comes from Actinomycetota bacterium, assembly GCA_003168215.1. Lineage (GTDB taxonomy): Bacteria > Actinomycetota > Actinomycetes > Streptosporangiales > Streptosporangiaceae > Palsa-506. The sequence goes on along the minus strand of PMSW01000142.1, from coordinate 14,491 downwards.
GGCCTTCAACGAGCTGCGCAAGCCGTTCCAGGACGTGCACGTGCGCCGGGCCATCTCGCTGGCCATCAACAGGAACGCCCTGGTCAAGGCTGTGCTGTTCGGCAATGGCAAGCCTGCCAACTCGCTGTTCCCGCCGCAGGTGCCGTTCTACGACCCGTCGACTCCCGGCTATCAGTTCAACCTGGCCGAGGCGAAGCAGCAGATGGCGGAGTCCAGCGTCCCGCACGGCTTCAGCACGACGCTTCTCATCGCGGCGGGCAACTCCGACTACCTCACGATCGGCACGATCCTGCAGGCCGAGCTCAAGCCACTCGGCATCAAGATCAACATCCAGCAGCTCGACCCGAACACGGCCAACGCCGACTTCCAGAGTCTGAAGTACGACATGTCGCTCACGCTCTGGACGATGGACATCCCCGATCCGGACGAGCTGGCCACCTTCGCGGTTGACCCGACCTCCGGCGCCCGGTCGTTCTTCACCGCCTATGACAACCCCTTGGTGGTCAAGGACACCCACCTCGCCGAGAAGACGCTGAACACCGCCAAGCGCCAGCAGCTCTACAACATCGTCCAGACGGACGCGGCGCAGGACGCGTTCATGGCCTTCCTCTACTACTCGCCGTACCCCTACGCCACCACGAGCAACGTGCACGGCTTCTACGTGACGCCGCTGGGCAACATGCACATGGAGAATGTCTGGCTCAGCAAGTAGCGGCGCCAGGACGCGCGGAAGGTAAGGATCGCCCGTGGGGCGGATGTCATTCGTGGGCCGGCGGCTGCTGCAGCTCGTGCCAGTAGCCGTCGGCGTCACGATCGTCGTGTTCTTCATGATCCACCTGATCCCCGGCGACCCGGCACTGACGATCCTCGGCATCCACGCGACGCCCCAGTCGATCCATGAGCTGCGCCAGGAGTGGGGGCTGAACCGGCCGCTGATCAGCCAGTACTGGTTCTTCCTTGACCGGCTCGCGCACGGCAACCTGGGCAAGAGCCTGATCTACGGAACTCCGGCGGCCACCCTCATCATGCAGCGGCTGCCTCCGACCCTGTGGCTGATCGTCTACGCGGCGGTCATCGCGATACTGATCAGCGTCCCGCTGGCGATGATCGCGGCGACGAAGAAGGACGGCATCCGCGACCAGCTCGTCCGGGCCGTCCCGCTACTCGGGCTCGGGATGCCCACGTTCTGGGTCGGTTTCCTGCTGCTCACCTTGTTCGGGGTCACCCTCCGCTGGTTCCCCGTGGGCGGGTACGGAACGGGCTTTTTCGGGCACCTGCATGCCATGTTCCTGCCTGCCCTGACCGTCGCGATCGCGCTCGCGCCGGTGGTCATCCGCAGCCTGCGGGCCAGCATGCTCAGCGTCCTCGGCGCGGACTACATCACCACGGCCAGGTCCAAGGGCGTGCCGGGCATGCGGCTCTTCGTCCGCCACGTGCTGCGCAATGCCGTCATCCCGGCCATCACCGTGCTCGGCATCAACATCGGCTTCCTGATCGGCGGAACGGTGATCATCGAGAATGTCTTCTCGATCCCGGGCATCGGCGAGCTGATGATCAACTCGATCTTCCAGCGGGACTTCCCCGTCGTGCAGGGCGTCACGCTGGTGTTCGCCATCATGGTCGTGCTGGTGAACCTGCTCGCCGACATGACCTACGCGTCGCTCGACCCGAGAGTGAGCTTCGACCGGTGATCGATCCCGTCGCTGGAGGACAGTTCATCGCGCCGGGCGGCGTGACTGTCGAGCTTGACCGCCCGCCTGACCGGAGCGCGCAGCCGCGCCGGGCGAACTGGTACCGCCAGCCCGCGCTGGTGGCCGGGCTCACGATCACGGTCATCATCATCGGGCTGGCCGTCTTCGCGCCGCTGATCACTCCTTACAATCCGATCGCCCAGAACCTGAACGACACCCTGCAGGGGCCGAGCGCCGCGCACTGGCTGGGCACCGACGAGCTGGGCCGTGACATCTGGACCCGGCTGCTGTACGGCGGGCGGGTGGACCTGCGGGTGGGCTTCATCGCGGTGCTGTTCCCGTTCTGCCTGGGCACCATCCTGGGCAGCCTGGCCGGTTATTTCGGCGGCTGGGCCGAGCTGGTGATCATGCGGCTGGTCGACGTCGTCGTGGCCTTCCCGTTCTACGTGCTCGTCATCGCGCTGGTGTTCGTGCTCGGTCCCGGCGAGCGAAGCATCTACATCGCGATCACGGCCGTCGGCTGGGTCTCCTACGCCCGGCTGGTGCGCGCCGAGATCCTGGTGGCCAAGCGCCAGGAATACGTGCTCGCCGCCCAGGCCGGCGGCCTGTCCAACCTGCGCATCATGGGCCGTCACCTGCTGCCGAACGTGATCAGCCAGTCGATCATCTACGCGATGTCCGACATCGTGCAGGACATCCTCGCGATCGTCACCCTCGGCTACTTCGGCCTCGGCATCCCGCCGCCGACGGCGGAGTGGGGATCGATGATCAACGAAGGGCAGGAGTTCCTGACCACGCACTGGGAGCTGACCACGATTCCCGGCCTCGCCGTCGTCATCGTCGGGCTAGGGCTTTCCCTGATCGGCGACGGGCTCGCCGACCTGCTGCGGCCGGGCCAGTCATGACCGGCACTGACCGGGCCGGCACTGACCAGGCCGGCACTGACCAGGCCGGCCGGGCATGACCGGCGCTGCTGGGACAGGCGCCGTCGGGACCGCCTCAGCCGGGATCCCCCCGGCCGGGACCGGGCCGATGCTCGAGGTCCGCGACCTGCACGTGCAGATCGCCAGCCGGCGGGGTCTCGTCCGCGCGGTGGACGGGGTGTCGTTCGAGGTCGTCAAGGGCGATGCGCTCGGGATTGTCGGGGAGTCGGGCTCCGGCAAGAGCATGACGCTGCGTGCCATCCTCGGCGTCCTGCCGCCGGAGGCACGCATCACCTCCGGCCAGGTCATACTCGATGGCCAGGATCTGGTGCCGCTGCGCCAGTCCGACCTCAACCGGATCCGCGGCCCGCGGATTTCGATGATCTTCCAGGAGCCGATGAGCGCGCTCAACCCGGTGATGCGGGTCGGCAGCCAGATCGCCGAGGGACCGCTTATCCACCTGGGCATCGGCCGGGCCAAGGCCGCCGAGCGGGCGCTTGAGCTGATGCGCCGGGTCGGCATTCCCGACCCGGAGCGACGGTACCGCGCCTACCCGCACGAATTCTCCGGCGGCATGCGCCAGCGCGTGATGATCGCGATCGCGCTGGCCTGCGAGCCGGAGATCATTCTCTGCGACGAGCCGACCACCGCGCTGGACGTGACGATCCAGGATCAGATCCTGCGGCTGCTGGCCACGCTGTGCCGTGAGACCGGGGTCAGCCTGGTGTTCGTCACCCACGACCTGCCGGTGGTGGCCCAGGTCTGCCAGCAGGTGGCCGTCATGTACGGCGGGCGGCTGGTGGAATCCGGGCCGGTACGCGAGGTGCTGCACGATCCCCGCCATCCGTACACCCTCGGGCTGGTCCGCTCCGCACCGGACTTCGACAACGTCCGCGAGTCGCTGGTGCCCATTCCGGGGTCACCGCCGAGCCTGATCTCGCCGCCGGAGGGCTGCAGGTTCCACCCGCGCTGCAAGTTCGCCGAGGAGGACTGCCTGGTGACTGAGCCCCCGCTCAGGCTGCTGCCCGGCGGGCGGGCCACTGCCTGCCTGCATCATGAGCGCTGCATCGAGGCAATCGAAGCGGAAAGGGCAGCGCAGTGACGGCCGCCGCGCTGCCAGCGCCCGCGGCACCGCCGGCCCGGGAACCGGAGCCGCTGCTGAGCGCCACCGATCTTACGGTCACGTTCGGGCTCGGCTCCTCGATCGCCGCCAGGCTGCGCCATGAGGCGCGGGTGCTCCGCGCGGTGGACGGGGTCGATCTGGAGATCAGGCGCGGCGAGGCGCTGGCCCTGGTCGGGGAGTCCGGGTCCGGCAAGTCGACGCTAGCCCGGGCGCTCACCGGCCTGGTCCCGCTGGCGAAGGGCGAGATCCGGTTCGACGGACGGGTGCTGCCGGCCCGGCGCAAGCACTCTGACCAGCGCCGGATCCAGATGGTCTTCCAGGACCCGTACTCGTCGCTCAACCCGCGGCTGACCGTCGGCAGCATGCTCGCCGAGCTGCTCCGGGTCCACCATGTGGTGCCCCGCAGCGAGGTCGGGTCGTTCAGCCGGGAACTGCTCGGTCTCGTCGGGCTTGGCGAGGACGCACTGCCTGCCTATCCCCGCCAGTTCTCCGGCGGCCAGCGCCAGCGGGTCGCGATCGCCAGGGCGCTGGCGCTGCGCCCGGACATCCTCCTCGCCGACGAGCCGGTGTCAGCGCTCGATGTCAGCGTCCAGGCGACCATCCTCAACCTGCTGCGGGACCTGCGGGCCGAGCTCGGCCTGACCCTGATGCTCATCTCGCACAACCTCGCCGTGGTACGGCACCTCTGCGACCGGGTGGCGGTCATGTACCTCGGCCGGATCATTGAGGTCGCGCCCACCGAGACGTTGTTCAGCAACCCGCAGCACCCGTACACCAGGGGCCTGCTCGCGGCCATCCCGAAGCTCAGCACCGCCGGCGATGAGGGGGCGCCTGCCATCGCGGGCGACCCGCCGAGCCCGTTGCGGATCCCGGCCGGATGCCGGTTCCGCACCCGCTGCCCGATCGCCGAGGCCCGCTGCGAGCAGGAGGATCCTGCCCTGCGGATCTCCGCCGACGACTCCTCGCACAGCGCGGCCTGTCACTTCGCCTTCTCAGCGGCGGGTGCACCAGCCGCCGGCTGACGAGCGAACACGACCGCGGCCGTCGGCCGTGCCAAGGAGGGATTTGCCATCGCCGAGCCAGTCATGATCGCGAGTGAACGCGGTGAAGTCGGCCTCGCGGCCGGCATCGCCCTGCTGCGTGACGGGGCCAGCGCCATGGACGCCGTCGAGGCGGCCATCCGGGTGGTGGAGTCGAACGAGGCCGACCATTTTGTCGGCGTCGGCGGGCTGCCTAACCTGCTGGGCGAGGTGGAGCTCGACGCCTCGATCATGGACGGCGCGACCCGCCGGGCTGGCGCGGTCGGCGCGGTCAGGGGCTTCCCGCATCCGATCTCCATCGCCAGGGCCATCTGCGAGCAGCTCCCGCAGCACCTGCTGCTTGTCGGCGCAGGCGCGGAGCGGTTCGCCGACGAGGCCGGCATCGAGCGCGGCGAGACGCTGACCGACGAGGCGCGCCAGATCTGGCGCGACGGACTCAGCCCGGCCGGCCTGGAAAGAGCCGAGGGGATGCACGGACTGGGCGAGGTGGCCTACCGGCAGCAGGCACTGGACCGGCTGAAGGCGATGTCCCCGCCGGACGGCCCGTGGGGCACGGTCAACGTCATCGGCATGGACGCAGGGGGCAACCTCGCGGTGGGCGTGAGCACCAGCGGCTACCCCTGGAAATACCCGGGCCGGGTCGGTGACTCGGCGCTGATCGGCTCAGGGAACTACTGCGACAACTCCGTCGGGGGCGCCGCCTGCACCGGCCGGGGCGAGCTCGCCATCCGCGGCAACACTGCCCGGTCGGTGCTGCAGGGCCTCGCTGCCGGACATGACCCGGTGAAAGCCTGCTGCGAGGCGCTGGCGGAGACGCTGGCGCTGCCCGATCAGTTCCGCGCCCCGCTGCAGGCACTGTGCCTGACCCCGGATGGCAGGCATGGCGGCGCTTCCACGAGGGCCGCCAGCACGTACGGCGTGATGACTGCCAGCGATCATGACTTCCGCATCGTGCAGAGGGGGCAAGTATGAAGGTCTTCCTTTCGAGTGACATGGAGGGGACGGCCGGCGTCGTCGACTGGGAGCAGTGCGTTGGTGACGGGCCGCAGGCAGCCGCGGGCCGCCGCCTGCTGCTTGCCGAGGTCAACGCCGCGATCGAGGGCGCCATTGACGGCGGTGCCAGCGAGATCGTCGTCAATGACTCGCACTCCACCATGCGCAACCTGCCGCCGGACGCCATCGCCGGCCAGGCGTCCTATATCTCGGGCAGCCACAAGCCGCTCTACATGATGCAGGGCCTCGACGCGAGTTTCGATGCCGTCCTTTTCGTCTCCTACCACGGCTCAGTCGGCGCCTCGGCCGGGCTCTCGCATACCTACAATCCGCGGGCGGTGGCGGAGGCGAGGATCAACGGAACCGTGACCGGCGAGGCGGGCATCAACGCGCTGGTAGCCGCGCATCATGGCGTGCCCGTGGTGCTGGTAACCGGCGACCGGCGTGCCTGCGAGGAAACCGCGGCGCTGATTCCCGGCGTGCATGCCGCCGTCGTCAAGGAGCACGTGAGCCGGCTGGCCGCGCACAGCCTGCACCCGTCCCGCGCGCGTGAGCTGATCAGGGAGACCGCGCAGAAGGCCATGTCGTGCGTGGCGACGGCCAAGCCACCGCCGTTCACGACACCGGTCACGCTGGATGTGTCGGTCCGTACCACCGACATCGCCGAGGCGGCGACCTGGGTGCGCGGCGTAGAGCTGGCCGGCCCGAGGGAACTTCGCATCGAAGGCGATGACCTGCTGGCCATCTACCGCTCGTTCTGCGCGGCAATCCTGCTGACCCGCTCGATCGCGGAGGCAGTATGACCGGGCCGGCCGGTGAGATGGCAGCCGGGGCCAGCATCCCGCAGCCCGCGGCGGAGGCTCTGCTGGAACCAGTCGCGGAGCTGTCCGCGGTCACCGAGCCTGCCCGGGCGCGGGTGGCGGTCGTGACGGGAGCGGCGGGCGGCATCGGCAGCGCGATCTGCCGCAGGCTGTCGGGCGACGGGTTCGCGGTCGCGTGCTTCGACCTCCGCGAAGAGGAGGCAGCGAGCGTCGCCAGTGACCTGCCGGCGGCACGGGGCTACGGCGTTGACGTTCGGGACGCGGCCTCCGTGCAGGCAGCCGCCGGGCGGGTCCGCGACGACCTTGGCGTGCCGTGGCTCCTGGTCAACGCGGCAGGCGTGTTCAGCATCCAGCGGATCACCGACCTGGACGAGAGCGAATGGGACAGGATCCTCGACACCAACCTCAAGGGGCCGTACCTGACCTGCCGCGAGTTCCTGCCCGGCATGGTGCAGTCCGCCGAGGGCGCCATCGTGAACATCGCGTCCACCGCGGGCGTACGCGGCGGCCGCCTGCGGGCCGCCTATTGCGCGTCCAAGGGCGGGCTTGTGCTGCTCACCCGCAGCCTGGCGATCGATCACGGCCCGGACGGCATCAGGGTTAACTGCCTGTGCCCCGGCCTGATCGACACCGAAATGGCTGACTGGATCCGCGGCGACGATGCGGCGCTGGCCAGCTGGGCGGCCAGCGTCCCGGCCCGCAGGATGGGCACGCCGGACGAGATCGCCGACGTAGTCGCCTTTCTCGCCTCGGACGGCGGGAGCTATCTGCACGGCGCGGTGCTGATGGTCGACGGCGGCGGCACGGCTTGATGCAGCAGTACGGCTTATCGCGGCTGCTATCTGGCGTGCCGCGGCGGCCCTGCGATGAATGTCGTCTGGAGGGAAGGACGTGACAGCAGCGAAGCCCCCGCGGGAGTCCCGTCCGGCGTCGGCGCAGTCCGGGCGCCGCGCCTCCCGCCTCGTCGACATCGCCGAGGCCGCGGGCGTGCACGTATCGACGGTGTCCCGGGTGCTCAATGGAGATCCTGCCCAGTCGATCCGCCCAGAGACATACGAGCGGATTCTGAGCGCGGCGCGCCAGCAAGGCTACCGGCCGAATGCCATGGCGCGGGCGCTGAAACGATCCCGTGCCGGGGCACTCACCTTCGTCATCCCGCTGCTGCGGAACCCGATCTGGGTCAAGCTGCAGCGGGGATCCCTGCAACGTGCAGCCGAGCGCGGCTACGTTGTCATGATCATGGAGGAGCCGGCCGAAGAACCCCGGCCGCCTGACTCCTACCGCTACCTGGTGGAGGAGAGCCGCGCCGACGGCCTGCTCGTCGCGACGGCGCTGCGGATCCCCGAGCATGCGGCGGGATTGCCCGCGGTCCCGCATGTCTACGTCAACCGTCGCGGCCCGCATCGGGGCAACGACGTCGTGATGGACGAGTCGGGCGCGGTCAGGATCTTCCTTGACCACGTCACCGGGCTCGGTCACCGCAGCGTCGCGATCATCGACGGGCCGCCCGAGGTCGACACCGTCCACCGCAGGGTGGCCGCCGCCCGCCGGATGTGCGCGTCCCGCGGGATCAGGCTGACGGTCCGGCACGCGCCGCCCACCGAGGAAGGCGGCTGGCGCGCCACCACCAGCATGCTGCGGCAAGGCCCGGTTCCGACCGCGTGCGGCGTCGGCAGCCTCAACCAGCTCTTCGGGGTCATGGGCGCGCTGCGGGACGCAGGCGTGGCGGTGCCGGGCACGATGTCGCTGCTGAGTTTCGACGAAGACGAGTGCCTCGCCTTCCTGGACGTGCCGGTGACCAGCGTTTCGATGCCGCTGGCCGAACTCGGCGGAGCAGCGGTCGATGCGCTGATCGCCCGCATCGAGGGCCGGCCGGCCGGCGACCTCATGATCCGCGAGCCGATGAGCCTGCTGCTCAGGGGTTCCGTCAGCCGGCCGGGCGCCCAGCCTGCGGCCAGCGACGTCGAAGGCTAGGCATATCCCGGATTTACCGCTGGCAGCCCGGAAGCTGTTCGCAGGCTGCCTGGCCGGCCTGAAATCCAGGCGGCCCGGCGGGCGGTCGGCCGGCGCGGTCAGTTCATCTTCTGCAGGAAGCTCAGCATGTCCTCGGCGTGCTCCTCCTCGACGGCGAGAATCTCCTCGAGCATCCGCCGCGTGGTGATGTCGCCGGTACCCAGCCAGTTGATCATCTCCGTGTAGGAAGCGATCGCCACCCGCTCCGCCACCAGGTCTTCCTTGATCATCTCAAGCAGCGCGGAGGGTGAGTTGTACTCCGAGTGCGATCGGGCGAGCAGCGTGTCGGGGCTGAAATCGGGGGTCCCGCCCAGCTGGGTGATCCTGGCCGCGATGCTATCGGCGTGCTGCTGTTCCTCACCCGCATGCTCGAGGAACTCCTGGGCGACCGGACCGGCATCCAGGCCCTGGGCGTTGTAGTGGTGCTGTTTATAGCGCAGCACGCAGACGATCTCGGTTGCGAGCGCCTGGTTGAGCACCTCTATGACCCGCTCCACGTCGGCGCCGTAGGACGCGGTCACCGGTCCCTTCTCGATTTCCTTGCGCGCGTTCGCCCGCAGGGTCTGCACGTCGGTGAGGAAGTCCCCCATCACTGCTTCTCCGTTCCTTCGTGAGCCTGTCCCCGGCGAAGTCCATCCGGGCTGGCCGGCGGCCGTCCGCGGCTCTTCCCGCTGGGCACTCTCGCAAACGCCTATCATTCCCGGCCCGGTCTTTTCGCCGCCGGCCGCCCCGGCGCCCCGGCATGCGTCGCGCCGGATGGCGCCGGGCCGGCCTTGGCCACCGCGCGGTGCCAGGCGGCCAGCGCGGCCGCTATGCCGTCCGCGCTGACACCGACGTGGGTCAGCATCCGCACCCGGCCGCCGACGGTCGTGACCAGCACTCCCTCGGCGGCCAGCAGATCCGCCCAGTCCCGCGCGTTATGCCCGGTTCCGGTGACATCGGCGAACACGATGTTGGTCGCCACGCCGGCTGGGTCAACGGAGCCAGGCAGGATGTGGGCGATGCCCTCGGCAAGCCGGCGGGCGTTCGCGTGGTCCTCGTGCAACCGCTTCGGGCCGTCGGCGAGCGCGATCAGCCCGGCCGCTGCCATGATGCCGGCCTGCCGCCGCGCCACCGAACAGGATCTTGAGCCTGCGCGCCTCCCTGACGAATTCACGATCGCCCGCCAGCACGGATCCGATCGGCGCGCCAAGTCCCTTGGACAGGCAGAACATCATCGCGTCGGCTGCCGAGGCATAGTCGGCGATCGTCGCGCCCGCCACGGCGCAGGCATTGAAGATGCGCGCGCCATCCAGGTAGAGCGGTACGCCGCGGTCCGCGCAAGACGCCGCGATGGCCTGCATCTCATCGACGGGCAGCACGGACCCGCCGCCTACCTGGTGCGTGTTCTCGATCGTGACGAGATCGACCACGGCGGCGTCGTACGGGTCCGGCGCAAGCGCCGCGGCGATCTGGCCGCCGGTCAGCAGCCCGCGGGATGCGGCCTGGACCCGGTGGAAGGCGATGCCGGACATGACCGCGGACGAGGCTGCCTCGGGCCCGCCGACGTGCGCGGTGGCCTCGCAGACCACGTAATGCCCGGCCCGGACGAACGCGTGCAGGGCGATCTGGTTGCACAGCGTGCCGGTGGGGAGGTAAACGGCGGCTTCCTTCCCGGTCAGTTCGGCGGCCAGGTCCTGCAGCCGGTTGACGGTCGGGTCATCGCCGTACCAGTCGTCACCGACCTCGGCGCTGGCCATGGCCCGGCGCATGGCATCGGAAGGCTTGCTGACGGTGTCCGAGCGGAGGTCGACGTGGGCATCCATGAAAGGCGGCATCCTTCCGGCGCAGGGGATCGTGCTGACGATCATCCATTATCTGAGCAGATCCTTTTCGCGCCGTCGCTGCGCGTGGCGACCGCCGCTCGCCTGTTGCTGCAGGGGAGTATGAGTGGCACCGGAGGTATGCTCTGTCCAATTCAAGGAGGTCGTTTGTCTGTCGCCGTCATCACTTCTAGCGGCGGAGGCGCCGAGGAACCGACCGGGACGGCCGGTGCCGGCCTGCGGCACGGCTGGGGCGTCAGCCCCGAGCGCCAGCAGGCAATCCTGGACGCGCTCCGGGGCCTGGTTCCCCCGGCCGGGCGCTTGTCGCCGGTTCAGCTGAGGGCTATCACGGTCAAGATCGCGGCCTGCGGTGAACTCTGGGCGGATCTGGTCGTCCACGACCCCGATGTCCGCTGGTACCTGCCGTTGCACCGCTCGGATGCGTGCGACGTCTGGCTGCTTGCCTGGGAACGCGGCCAGGACACTGACTGGCACGACCATGGAGGCTCGTCCGGGTCGTTCGCGGTCGCCGAGGGCAGCCTGCTTGAGCAGTACCGCGCGCCGAGCGGCCGCAAGCTGAGCCGCCGGCGGCTGGCCGCCGGCCAGGCCGTGGCGTTCGGCCCCGGGCACGTCCACGACGTGGCGCATGGCGGCGAGGGATCCTCGATCAGCATCCATGCCTACTCGCCGCCGCTGATGATGATGACCTACTACCAGCAGACGGACTACGGCCTGATCGCGAGGGAGACCGTCGCGATCGAGGGCCCGGAAGGCGCCAGGGGCCGCGGCGGCCCGGACACGGCGCTTGCCCATGCCACGGCATCGGCGGCGGAACTCACCACCGACGTGCTCCCGGCTGGCGCGCCCGGCATTGACGAGCTGCTCGCCGAGGCGCGCGGCGGCCTTGAGCGGCTGCCGCCAGAGACGGCCCTTGCGGCGCTCACCGACGGCGCGGTGCTTGTCGATATCCGGCCGCTGGAGCAGCGGATTGTCGAAGGGGAGGTTCCCGGCGCCATCATCATCGGCCGCAACGTGCTGGAGTGGCGTCTCGACCCGCGTAGCGACGCGCGGATTGCGGCACTCGCCCGCGCAGACGCCCGCGTCATCGTGATGTGCTCCGAGGGCTACGCCTCCACGCTCGCGGCCGCGAGCCTCCGGCGGATTGGCCTGCCCCGCGCCACTGACCTTGACGGCGGCTTCCAGGCATGGAAGGCCGCGAGCCTGCCGACGCGCCCAGCGCAGTCGCTCGGCTGAGCGAAGTCACCGGGCCGAGCCCGCTGGGGGCCGTCAGCGTTGCCCGCACATAGTCGTGTGGGCAGCCAGATCGCCGGGTATTAGTGGCGGAGAACGGCATATCGCCGACCCGCAGTGTCCTGCCGAGTGGCCTTGCCTGCCGCAGTTCCCCGCGTGTCGGTGCCGGTCAGCAGGATGCCTGTCGGGCAATATAGGACGAGGCCCCTCCATGTATGAGATGGAGGGGCCTCGCCCCGGCCTGACAGGACCCGCGCACCGATTGCTCGGCCGCCTCGCACCGCCTGACCTGCTACTAGTCCTGAACACCCGCGCCAAGCGCCGGTTTCCCGGCTCTTCCCGCGTCCCCGAGGTCGCCCCCGGGACGGTATCCGTCTCCAGCAGTGAGAGCAGTTCTACGCCTCCGATGCGGACTGCACAAGAGATTTCGGCCGCCGACTCCAAGATTCTTTAGCCATCCGCAATTCATCCACAGAACAGGTGCCGTTCTCCCCAGGAATTCACGCTTGTCCACCGGCTCGTCCACAGGGTGGGCGAGCCGGAGCCGCTGGGCTGCGGTCCCTATACCTTGCGATGTAGCGCGCCCGGAACTCTNNCCGCCAGTGCACTCAGGCCCGCGAGCACTCAGGCCGGGTGGGCCCCTGCCTTCCCCTCCGTGCGGCAGGGGCAACTCACCCCGGGCCAACTCTCGGCCGGGAGCGTCACACGAACGGCACACGCCGGCAAGGCTTCGCTCTTACACTCCTCGCAGGCGGCCGGCCAGAAAAGCTGACGGCACGGGAAGAGGGGCCGCGAAGTGAGCCGTCTGCCGGCGCACCACATCCGGCGTCCGCGGCTGACCTCGCAGTGCCTTGAGGCGAGCGTCGTCGTGGTCGAGGCGGGCGCCGGATACGGCAAGACCGTCTTCGGCGCGGAGCTGGTCGACGCATGGCACTCGGTTGCGATCGAAGTCGCCTTGCACGAAGGTGGCGTGTCGGCCCAGCTCTTCGCTGCGCGGCTGCGCGCGGCCGTGGCGCACGCCGGCTTCTCTGAGACCGCCGCCGCGATGGCAGGTGCCGGCGAGGACGCCGCTGGCGCGGTCGACGCGCTGCTCGACGCGATGGCCGGCGAACCCTGCGCCGTCGTCGTCGACGACGCCCACCACGCCGAGCGCGGTGCCGGCGTGCTGATCGAACGCCTGGCCGAGCAGCTGCAGGCCGGCCAGCGCCTCGTCGTTCTCGCCCGTCGCCTGCCAGCAGGCACTGCGCGGTTGCGAAGGGCCGATTCCGTCCAGCTGAGTGCCGCCGACCTGGCGCTCCGGCCGGATGAGACATTGCAGTTGTGCCGGGCGGGCTTCGGGCTGGAGGTCGGTCCCGCCGAGGTCGCCGCGCTCGAGCGGGCGACCGGGGGGTGGACGGCGGCAACCGCGCTGGCCGCGGCCCGGGCGCGGCGCACTGGCGAGGACGTGGGCGCCCTCGCCGACGCCGCGGGCGACCCGGACCGGCCTTCCAGCGCCGTGGCGGCGATCCTCGACGATGCCCTCGCGACGCTGCCCACGGCCGAGCGCCGGCTTCTCGCTCAGGTCGGCAGGCTGCCGCTCCTCGATGCGTCAGTGGTCGACGCCGCGACGGGAATCGAAGGCTACTTCGGCCGTGCGCTGGCGGCCGGGATTCCCTTTGCGCCCGGCCAGGACGGGTGGTGGGATCTGCCCGGACCGGTCCGCGACCACCTCGCCACGCTCGGCGCCCCGGCGCCGGCCGTGCTGCGCCGGGCCGCCGGGGAGTACGGGCGGCGCGGCCAGCTGGGCGCGGCCCTGCAGCTGCTGCTGGCTTCCGGTGACGACGCTGCGGCCGCCGGGCTCTTGTCCGACGGCGAGCTCGCGTCGATCGAGGCCCTGGACGCGATCGAGATCCAGTCCGTCGTCGACCGGCTGCCGGCCGATGCGGTCGAGGCGCACCCGAACCTGCTCCTGCACTTCGCCCGGAGCTGCGACACCGCCGGGATGATCGACCTGCGCAGCGAGGTCCTCAGCCGGGTCACCGCCATCGCGTCGAAGACCGGCGACTCCCGCCTACTCCGCGGCATCGAGATCGAGCGTGCCAGCGACCTGATCCGGGAGGGCAGCTACTCCCGCGCCGAGACCGCCGCGCGCCGGGTCCTCGATGCCGCGGACACCGACGAGTGGCTCACCCGGGCCCGTGCCCTCTCGGCCCTCGGGCGCACCACCTGCCGGCATCTCGACTCCGGCGGCCGCCAGGATCCGGTGGCGCTGCAGGACGCGGAGCGGCACTTCGCGCACGCAGCGCGGCTCTACGACCAGCTCGGCATGCGGGTCGCCCGCGCCGGGCTGGTGCCCTACCAGGCGATGTGGATTGAGTACGCACGGGGCGAGGCCAGCTCAGCTCTCCGGCACCTTGAGGAGGCGCTCGGCCTGATCGCGGACCGGCCCCGCAAGTGGGCTTACCTGCTGGTGTTCCACGCGGAGGTGTCTGTCGAGCTTGCCCGCTACGACCAGTGCGAGGCGGACATCCGGGAAGTCTTCCGGGTGGGCGAGGACCTGCGCGACGAGATCCTCATCGCCTACGGGCACTGGCAGCTCGCCATCTCGGCGTCGCATCGCAGAGACGCCGGGGAAACCCTCGAGCGCATCCGCCTGACGGAGGCTCACAAGTCCAACTGGTGGGCAGTGGCGTCGGCCGACTTCCTCGCCGACGCCGCCGACTGCCTCGACCGGGTCGGGCACAGCGCGCTGGCCGTCGAGTACCTCCGCCGGGCTCAGGACAATCCGCAGGACGGCGAGCCACTGATCGCCATGGCCGAAGGCGCGTTGCTGGCGCGGCACGGGGATCCTCGCC
>PMSW01000004.1 GCA_003168215.1 Actinomycetota bacterium | reverse complement strand
GCCACCTACATCGTCGCCGCCTACATCGCCGGAGCGGCGAGATAACCCCGACCAGCCGCCTGCTGCCCGCCTGGCCAGGCGAAACTGGCCAGGCGGACAACCGGAACGCTCGCCCGTCCCGGCAAACTGAATAGTCGCGTCACTATGAGCAACGCCTTGCAGCGAGCGCGAGCCGCCGCTATGCGCGGGCTGGCTGCCGTTTGCTGGGTCCTTCGCGACGCGCCCGAATAGGGTGTTCTGGGAGGCTGGGTTCATGGGAGCTGCGCCATGCGGGCGATGAGTCCGGCCTTGACGTCGCGTCTATCCGGTGGTGTGCAAGCGCACAAACCCCGATACAGGAGAGCGCTGATGCCCGAGACCGAACCGGCCGCAGAATTGAACGAGGGATTCAGCGAGCCGGGCGCTACGGCCCGGCCCTGGACCGAAGTGGCCGACGTGCTGTCGGAGACCGAGATGTTCTGGCTGTCGACCGTGCGCCGCGGCGGGCAGCCGCACGTCACGCCGCTGCCGGCGATCTGGCTGGGCGGGGCGCTGCACTTTTGCGCCGGGTCGCATGAGCAGAAGGCGAAGAACCTGCAGGCCAATCCGGGCTGCGTCCTCGCGGCGGGCGCCAACCGGTTCCGGGCCGGGCTCGATGTGGTGGTCGAGGGACCGGCTGTCCTGGTGACCGATCCGGCGCGGCTGCAGCGGCTGGCGGCGTTGTGGAAGTCCAGGCTCGACTGGGATTTCACGGTCACCGACGGCGGGTTCCGCGATCCGGCTGGCCGTCTGGGGCTCGTGTTCGGCGTCACTCCGGCGAAGGTCCTCGCGTTCGGCAAGAACCCCTACAGCCAGACCCGGTACCGCTTCACCCGCTGAGCCGCCACCTGCCCCCGCTCACGGCGGGCGGTGTGCATCATTCCGCTTGGCCGTCACGGGTGCCGGGGATCGCCGGATCGCTTCTGGACCTTGCACTGCACCGGGAAGGTGCCCGGCAGCCGCTTGCTCAGCGTGACCAACCTTGCGCGAGCGAAGCTGCGCGAACCGCCGTTAGGCGCGGCTGCCGTCTCTTGCGTGATCACCAGCCGGCGCGCGCAGGTCAGGTCATTCTGCGTGCCTTCCTAGTACCCGGGGTATGGCGAGCTCCCGGGGCGCCGTCTGTGGTGGAATCATGCCGTCGTCGCGAAGGTTGCTGCTGCTATGAATGTGGAGATCTGGTCGGACGTCGTGTGCCCGTGGTGTTACATCGGCAAGCGCCGGTTCGAACGCGCGGTTGCCTCCTTCGGCCATGCTGGCGAGGTCACGGTCACCTACCGCTCCTTCGAGCTCGACCCGGACGCGCCCGCGCAGCGCACCGGAACCCAGGCCGGGCACCTGGCCCGCAAGTACGGCATGACGATCGCCCAGGCCGAGCAGGCCAGCCAGCAGATGACCCAGCGCGCGGCCGCTGACGGCCTGGAGTTCCGGTTCGACCTCATCCGTGGCGGCAACACCTTCGACGCCCACCGGCTGCTCCACCTGGCCAAAGATCACGGGCTGCAGCCGGAGATGACGGAGCGCCTGCTGCGCGCCACCTTCACCGAAGGCCTCCCGATCGCCGACAAGCCCACCCTCGTGCGCCTGGCCACCGAAGCCGGCCTGCCAGCCGCGCAGGTACAGGCCGTCCTCGACGGGGACGCCTACGCCGGCGCGGTGCGAGCCGACGAGCAGCGGGCCGCGCGATACGGCATCACCGGTGTGCCGTTCTTCGTCGCCGACGGCAAGTACGCGGTCAGCGGCGCACAGCCGCCCGAGGTGCTGCTGCAGCTCCTGCAGCGTGCTTACGACGAGGCAAGCCTGCTCACGCCCCTTGCCGTCACGGCCGGCAGCAACTCCGAAGCGAGCTGCGACAACGACTCCTGCGCGGTCGGCTAACGCGTCCGCTCACCGGCCGCATCCGGTCGATGACCCGAACGCGCCCGCGCAGACGGCGCCCGCGTCGCGTCACTCCTGCCGGCCGCCCGGTCCGCGATTGCGCGGCTCGGCTGGAACGCGGGCCCAGGCTGAGGTGACGGCGCGCCTCATGAGGGCATCGACTTCTGCGCGGCGCCTTTGCGCGCGCTGAACATGGGCTGCGGGATCGTGGCCGTTCATCCTTCCGCAACGGCCGGGAATCAGGGCCGAGGCGGAGATCACGGCAACGCCGACGCCGGGCACGTCCGGGGTAAGGGCCAGGCCGCGCCGGCCGATCCCGGAAAGGCACGCCAATGACAACCTTCGCCGATGCTGGCCTGGTGAGTGCTGCCGCGGCCGGCACCACCGTCGCCTGGTTCACCCTCGCAGGCGCGCTCGGCGGGGTGCTGGTGACCAGTGTCGTCGGCCTGACCACGGCCGCGCTGAACCACCGATGGCAGGCCCGGGATGCCGAGAATGCCCGCCTCCTGCAGCACGGTGCGCAAGTCCGGGCGGAACGCCGTGAGAGCTATGCCGCGTACTGACTGGCCTGGAACCAGTTCACCCGCGACCTTCGCCGCATGCAGGAGCAGATACAGCAACTCCCGCCCGGCGTCGTCGTGAACAGGCACCTGACGCCACCGGCAGAAGGGCCGGGGAACGGTGAACCGGGCGCGACCCGGCAGCTACAGGACCTGAGCGCCAGCGCGCGGGAGACCGAGCTGCGATGGCGTGCGGCGGCCGACGCGCTGCTGATGATTGCCGGCCCAGCCGTGGCCAGCGCTGCCGAGGCCCACATTGCCATGACCGAGCAGAAACTCACCGCCGCCTGGCAAGGCAGGGCACACCCCGATCAGGACGGCGCTGCCTACCGGAGCCTCAACGACGCGATGCGAGCCGATCTCCTCAGCCCGGGCCGACCTGAGCAATGGGTCCCTGAAGACAGGCGATCAGGCCGGACGCCATGAGCGAAGATGACCGACGGTCGCTGAGCGCGCTCCATCTCTGATAGGAGCTTTGTACAAATAACGGCCTGATTCGTTGTTTCCAGTTAATT
This sequence comes from Actinomycetota bacterium, assembly GCA_003168215.1. GTDB lineage: Bacteria > Actinomycetota > Actinomycetes > Streptosporangiales > Streptosporangiaceae > Palsa-506. Next base: position 2,831 of record PMSW01000004.1, on the reverse strand, counting down.
GCTTTTGCGCCTGGAGCTGGCAGGACTCCGATCAGGTTTCTGTGGATGCGCCAGCGTGCGTGGAGCGGGGCAGCCAGCCTTTCTTGACGTCCGTGGTCAGGCTGGCCGGCGAGCTGGCTGGGGCGCGCCCAGCGGTGGGACGGAATGATCTGGGCCGTCAGGCTCAGCGCGTAGTTGCGTGAGGCGGTGCTGCGGTTTGCCGATCTCCCGGTAGTGGCCGTGCGGGTGCGTGATCCAGCCGGGGTCCGGTTAATGCTCCATGGCGGCGGGTGGACCTGTGGCGCGCCGTCCGGCCCAGGCCTGGAGTTCCCGTGGGGTGGCGAATCATCCTCGACGCCCCGCGAGGAGGACTTTCGGGTGCCGTCATGACTTCCTTCCTTTTCCGGCCTCCAGGCTCGTGGTCAGTCGGCGCCAGCCGTCACATCACCGGTTGCAAACTGGCTGCAACCGCTGTCGGCCATGCTCGGCAGGAGGATGCGGGCGGGCGGGGCACGGGTCGCGGTGTCGCGCTCGCAGGAGGAGAGGGTTCACATGCCGAGGGTGCGGGTCGCGGCGGTGCAGGCGAGCTATGTGCTCATGGACCAGCAGGCGACGCTTAGACTGCCCCGCGTTTTCCGGACAGGTGAATTGATGCTATTTCATGCTGCCAGTTGCCGGTTCAGGTACTCGTCGTGGGCTTCCTGCGGAGTCTTATAGCCGAGCCCTGAGTGAAGACGTGCCCGATTATACCGGAGTTCGATGTACCGTGCAATATCCTCGGCTGCCTTTCTCCTTGTCGGGTAGACCGTACGGTAGACCCGCTCGACTTTAACCGCCGCGTTGAACGATTCTGCCAGGGCGTTGTCATAGCAGATCCCGGTGCGGCCGACGGACTGGCGGATATTAAGGCCTTCCAGGACGCCCGCGAACTCAGCGGACGTATAATTACTCCCGCGGTCAGAATGGAATACCGCGCCGGGAGGAAGACCGAGATTCCGCGCGGCCATCTCGATCGCGGAAATGATCAGCGGAGTCTTGTAATTATCATCGATTGCCCAGCCGATGACCTTCCTGGTCGCACAGTCAATAACCGTCGCGATTCTGTGGAATCTGAATGTCTGCCTTTACCCTAAGCCTCGATCCACCGCGTAAATAGGGGTTCTGGCGGGCGTGTCAATGTGAAAGGTGCCCTTTGAGCTGGGACGATGGGAGTTGCTAAGGCTTCCGTCACCCAGGATCAAGGAGCACCTGTCAGATGCGATTGTCCCATAGCCCCGCACGGACGCAAGCCTCGTTTGATGACCCGCACCTCGTGTCGCACGCCGGCCTGGTCCCGGTCATGGCGCTGGCCGAAAGGGCCGGGCTGGCCGCCCTGATCCGCCAGCATGTGCAGGCCGGTGGCGGGGCCGGGGTGAACGCGGACCTGAAGGCGGGCTGCCTGGTCGCGGGGATGGCCGCGGGAGCGGACAGCATCGATGACATGGATGTGCTGCGGCACGGCGCCATGGCGGAGGTGTTCGGCGGGGTGCGGGCGCCGTCGACGCTGGGGTCGTTCCTGCGGTCGTTCACCTGGGGTAGCGCCCGGCAGCTGGAGAAGGCCAGCCGGGTACTGCTGTCCCGGCTGGCCGCCGCCGCGCCGCTGCTGCCCGGCGCGGACGTGCTGGCGTTCATCGATATCGACTCGATGCAGAAACGGGTCTACGGGCACGCCAAGGCCGGCGCCGGGTTCGGGCACACGAAGATCCAGGGTAAGAGCCTGCTGGTGCGGGGCCTGAACGTGCTCGCGGCCGTGGTCTCCACGCCGCTGGCGGCGCCGGTGGTCGCGGCGACCCGGCTGCGCGGCGGCTCGGCGGGCTCGGCCCGGGGAGCGGCGTCGCTGGCGGCCGAGGCGATCGGCACTGCCCGCGCCGCGGGCTGCACGGGGATGATCGTGGTGCGGATGGACTCGGCGTACTACTCCGCTGCGGTGATCGCCGCGATCCGGGCCGCGGAGGCGTTCTTCTCCGTCACGGTCCGGATGGATTCCAGGGTCCGGTCCGCGATCGCCGGCATCGGCGAGGACGCCTGGACGCCCATCCGCTACCCGAAGGCGATCTGGGATGAGGACCAGCGGCGGTGGATATCCGATGCCGAGGTCGCCGAGGTGCCCTATACCGCGTTCACCTCCCGCCAGGGCCAGGAGGTCACTGCCCGGCTGATCGTCCGCCGGGTCCGCGACTTGAACCGCCAGGCCGCCGAGGGCCAGGATGAGCTGTTCGCCTGCTGGCGGTATCACGCCGTGTTCACCGACAGCCCGTTCGAGACGATCCAGGCCGAGGCTCAGCACCGCGACCACGCCATCGTCGAGCAGGTGTTCGCGGACCTGACCAGCGGCCCGCTGGCGCACCTGCCCTCCGGGCATTTCCCCGCGAACGCCGCGTGGCTCACCTGCGCGGCCATCGCCCATAACCTGACCCGCGCCGCCGGCACCCTCGCCAGCGGCTTCCACGCCAGAGCCCGCGGCGCCACCATCCGCGCCCACCTCATCAACGCCGCCGCCCGGACCGCCCGCCACGGCCGCGGCCACCTCACCGTGCACCTGCCCCAGGACTGGCACCGCGAGCAGGAATGGATGAATCTCTTCGAAGCCGCCTGCGGGCCGCCAGCCCGGGCGGCCTGACCAGCCCGGACCGGTCACCGCCGGACGCATGGCCCCAGCGGCCACCAGCCAGCCCGCCGCCTCAGGAACAAGGACAAGCCGCAGAACCAGTCAGCGGCCAGGCCGCCACGCCCCGGAACCGACCCCCAGCAACCACCGGCAGAGCGCCGCCCGGAAATGATCACCTGCATTTACGCAGTGGATCGAGGCTAAG
>PMSW01000068.1 GCA_003168215.1 Actinomycetota bacterium | reverse complement strand
CTAGGCGAAGGGGGAGCGGTCGCCGTCGGCCTGCTCGCGTACAAGCCTGATGACGTTGGCGTAGTCGGCGGCGTCGGCTTCGGGATCATACCCGCGGATCAGCAGCGTGCTGACCCCCAGGGCGACGTAGTCCAGCAGCGCCTCGGCGACCTGCTCGTAGCTCCCCACCAGGGCGGTCGAGTTGCCGGCCGCCGCCGGCGTTCTGGCCAGCGGGGTCCACAGGCGCTTGTCGTGGATCTCCGCCTCGTCGGCGAACCGGCGCAACCGCAGCGAGCCTTCCGATCCCCGGGGATCGATCACGGCTCCGCGGCCATTCCCGGCCCGCTCCACCTCGAGGATCCGGTAGGCCCGATCCCACGCCTCCTCCTCGGTGGCGGCGGCGATGGGGCGGAGGCTCACGCTGAACCGCGGCGAGCGCCCGTACCGGGAAGCGGCGGCCCGGACTGCGGCGATGCGTCCGGCTATGGCGGCGAGGGGCTCGCCCCAGAAGGCGTAGACGTCGGCGTGCTTGCCGCCGACCCGGACAGCATCGCTGGAGGCGCCGGCAAAGTAGACGGGCAGGATCCCGCCCGGGGGACGGACCGCCGACCAGCCGCCAGCCACCCGGTAGAACTCGCCCTCGTAACCGAATGGCTCCTGCGAGCCCCACGCCAGCTTCACTACCTGGAGAAACTCGTCGGAACGCCGGTACCTCGCCGCCTTGTCGCAGCTGTCGCCGTCCCGGAGCTGGTCGGCATCGTCACCACCGGTGATGATGTGCACGGCGACCCGCCTGGGGTGGAAGGCCTCCAGCGTGGCGTACTGGCGGGCGGCGACTGTCGGCGCGACGAACCCGGGCCGGTGGGCCAGCAGGACGGCGAGACGCGAAGTGGTGGTGAGCACCTGGTTCGCTACGGAGAAACCGTCGGGCGAACTCGATGAGTGGCCGACCAGCAGCCGGTCGAACCCGGACTCCTCGTGCAGGTTCGCCATCCGGGCCGGGTAGTCCGGGTCGATCGCCCGGCCCGGCCCTGGCGCTCCCGACGCGGATGGCGGGCTGCGCAGCGAGGCGTTGACCAGGGACCCGACGAACTCGATCGCCATGGCGCTCGCTCCTTATCCGGATGCCTGCGGCCCTTGACAGGCGGTCGCAGCAAATTATCCTATTTAATTGATGGAAATACTAGACAATTTGCCGGCACATCTGGGAGCAGGGACATCCATGACCGACGTGGCCGCACCGTCCGTCCGCCAGCTGCTCGCCGACCTGCACGCCTACCGGCTGCAGACCATGGCGAAGGCAGACCTTCAGGTCAACATCGAGCAGCGGCAGCTGCTCGAGAACACCGCAGACCGCAACGCGTTCGTGCAGGCGGGCGACGTCGTCGAGCCCTTCTCCTTGCCGGAGGTGCACGGCGGCACGATCAAGCTGGGGCGCCTCCTGGCCGATGGGCCGGTTGTCCTGCTCTTTTTCCGCTACGAGGGCTGCAACATCGCGCTGCGCCACTACCAGACGGAGCTGTACCCCGCGCTCACCCGCCTGGGAGCCACGCTGGTCGCGGTCAGCCCGCAGGTCCCGCGCAAGCTTGTCGCGATCAAGAACCGATTCGGCCTCGGCTTCCCGGTGGCGTCGGACACCGGCAACGAGCTGGCCCGCCGCTTCGGCATAACCTTCACGGCCAGCGCCGCGTCCCAGGCCCATGCCCGGTCCAACGGCAGCGATCTCGGGGAGGCGCTGGGCACCGGCAAGTGGGAGCTGCCCATGCCCGCCGTCGTCGTCATCGACCAGAGCCGGGTGGTCCGGTTCGCTGACGTGCACCCTGACTGGCTGGTCCGGACCGAGGCGGACGCGGTCATCGACGCCGTGCGCCCGCTGGTCCCGGTACCGGCCTGACCGCCAGATCATCGGCCCGGCCGGGTTGTCCGGGGGACCCGCAGCGAAAGGACATCCTGTGCCCGTTGAGTTCATCGGCATCGCCCGCACCGCTGACGCGTCCGAGACCATCACCGAGGTCGGCCCCGCCGTCCAGCCTGATTACCTCTACCGGCTGGCCTGCAGGCACGAGCAGTCGGGCTTCGACCGGGTACTCGTGGCCCACAGCTCCTCCTCACCCGACGGGTTCACCGTGGCGGACCAGGTCCTGAACGCCACGACCCGGCTCGGGGTGCTGCTCGCCCATCGCCCGGGCTTCGTCGCCCCGACCATCGCCGCGCGCAAGTTCGCGACCATCGACGCCTTCCACCCCGGCCGGATCGCCCTGCACGTCATCACCGGCGGCGACGACGGCGACCAGGCACGCGACGGTGACTTCGCCGACAAGACCACCCGGTACAAGCGCACCGACGAATTCCTCGACATCGTCAAGCTCGAATGGAAATCCGAGGAACGCTTCGACTACGACGGCGACTTCTACCGGGTCGCCGGCGCCTGGTCCTCGCTGCGCCCGGAAGGCGGCCACCTGCCGGTCTACTTCGGCGGCGCCTCTGACGATGCCGTCCGGGTCGGCGGCAAGCACGCCGACGTCTACGCCTTCTGGGGCGAGCCTCTCGATGGCATCCGCCAGCGGATAGCCCAGGTCCGTGCCGCCGCCGTGGCCGCCGGCCGCAGCATCGACAGGTTCTCGGTCAGCCTCCGCCCCATCGCCGCCGCCACTGATACCGCCGCCTGGGAGCGGGCCCACCAGATCCTCGAACTCGCCCAGGAGCAGGCGGCCGGCTTCGCGGGACGGCGCGACACGTCCCAGGCGGAGGGATCGCGGCGACTGCTGCGGTTCGCCGCGGCGGGCGACCTGCACGACAAGCGGCTGTGGACCGCCTTGTCCAGGGCCACCGGCGCGGCGGGCAACTCGACCGCCCTGGTCGGCAGCTACGAGCAGGTCGCTGAGTCCCTCCTCGACTACGTCGCGGTGGGCGCCTCCACTCTCCTCATCCGCGGCTACGACCCGCTGGCTGACGCCGCCGCCTACGCCAACCTCATCCGACTCGTCCATGACCAGGTAGGCGACGACATCGACAGCTACCGCGCCCGCGTCGCCGCCTGATCATTCCGCCGCGGCGGCCGAGCCGCTCGGGCTCACTTCACCGGGCTAGTGCCACGATGGCCGGTCATCGTCAGGATGTCGGCACCCAGTAGCGGAGCTTGACACCGCGCTTGTCCTCCAGCGCACCGCGATTAGCCTCGATCACCTTCCGGGAGCCGGAATTGTCCTCGTCGCAGGTGACCAGGGCCGGGCCGATGCCCAGCGCGCCGGCCAGCGGCAGCGCCGCGGCGAGCATCGCGGTGGCATGCCCGCGCCGCCGCGCCGAGGGCCGGACGTCGTAGCCGATGTGGCCCCCGTAGTCGCGCAGGTGCGGCGTGAGGCGGTGCCGGATCGCGATCCGGCCCAGGTACTCGTCACCGCTGACCCACCACAGCGTGGTCGAGGGGACCTGTCCCTCAGGGCGCGGCGAGTCTTCCAGCGCCTGGTCACGCAGCGAGCGGACGTAATGGCCGAAGGCCGCTGGTTCCGTCCAGCGGCTGGCCTGCTCGTGGATTTCCCGCCCGATCATCGAGTCGTCGCTGAGGCCGCCGCGACCCTCGGCCCGGAATTCCTCCATGGCAGCGAGGAACGAGGCGTGAACGCGGGTCGTCGGCGGGGTGAGCTCAGGCATGGGATAGTCCTACTCCCCGGTAAGGCGACCTTGCATCTGTATTTCCGGAATTCCGGCCCCTGTATCCGCCGGGGCCTGCCTTACCCGCGAGCGAGCGCCAGCCCATTTGCCGCGGCCCACTCCGCCGCGAATGAGGCGAAGTCCTCGACGCCCGACTCGAGCACGAACAGGCCTCGCACCGGCACGGCCGCGCCGAGCTCGAGCAATAGCGGCGCGAAGTGCAGATCGACGGCGAGCTGATGGTTGGGTGCGCCGCCCAGGAGTACCGGGACGGCGGTCTTCCCGGCCAGGCTTCCGGTGCCGAGCCGGTCCAGGAAGGCCTTCAGCAGGCCCGAGTAGGTGGCCTTGTAGGTCGGGCTGGCGACGACCAGCACATCGGCTGCGAGGACCTGCCCGACGGCAGCCGACGCCCCGGCGTCGGCTTGATCAAGGACTCTGGGTCCTAGCGCGGCCAGGTCCACCTCACCGGTGGTCGCGTCCGGCAGGACGTGGGCGAGTTCGACGGCGAGCGCCCGCGCGAGGCCGTGCGTGCGCGAGGCGGGACGAGGATTGCCGACGACGGTAACGATTCGCGCCGGGCTCATGCCGCCACCTCCACGGGGGCCGTCCTCGGCCTGCGCGCTCATGCTTCACCGAGGGATCCGTAGGCGCCGCGCCAGTACAGCAGCGGGGCGGCGTCCTTGCCGTCCGTCTCGATGGCGTGTACGCGGCCGACGACGATCTCGTGATCGCCTCCGGGGATGCTGTCCTCGACCGTGCACTCCAGCGCGGCCAGCACGCCGTCCAGCCGCGGGCTGCCGGTCGGGCCGGGGCGGTGCCGTACGCCATCCCAGGCCGCCGCCAGCCCGCGTCGGGCGAAGTTGGCCGACAGGTGCCGCTGCGGCGCCGCGAGCACGTTAACCACGAACGCGCCGTGCGTGCGAACCGCATGGAGGGTGAGGCTCGCGCGGTCGAAGCAGACAAGCACGAGCGGCGGATCCAGCGACAGGGAGGTGACCGCGCTGGCGGTGGTGCCGACCGGCTCGCCGTCCGCTCCTATCGAGGTCACGATCGTGACGCCGGTGGCGAAATGGCCGATCGCGTCCCGGAACTCGGCGGCGGTGACCTCGGCAGTGGGCTCATCAAGGGCTGTCATCGCCAGGCCGGCCCGTCAGCTGCCGCCGGCAGGCCGCGGTGCCGGAGCACCGTCATGATGCCCGCACCGGCCCGGTAGGCATTCCCGAAGTCAAGTATCACTCCCATGATCTATATCCTATCATATCGATATGCAAACAAGACTTTAGGAGTGACGACCGCGCGGCCAGGGCACATAGGCCGGCATGTCACGCCGGCCGGACGCACCGCGGCACCTTTCCCGCGTCGCTACGCCGCGCTTCCAGCCGCGGCCCGCGCCCGGCCCGCGGCGGCCAGCCCGCCCTCGAGCGCGGCGGCCTGGTCGCGGATCTCCGGGAGAGCGTTGGTCTCGTATAGCTGCCCTCGCAGCGGCGGGCCGAGCGTGAAGACGAGGTCGCTAGGCATGCCGGACACGTCCAGCACAGCGCCGTTGGCGTCAGCCTCGATACCGAGCCGCAGCGGGTCCGGCGTGGCCAGGCCGCCGTCCAGGAGGCCGCGCAGCAGCCGGTCTGAGGTGGCGGTAATGTCCGCGGCGGGTCCGGTCGCGTTGATCAGCCAGCCGGCCGCGACCTCGGCTGCCCGGGCGCCCTGCTCGACCCGGACGCGCAGGCCTGCGGGCTTGTCACTGACCGCGATGAGGCGCCCGCGTAGCACCGAGAGCCGGCCCGCGGACCTGAGCTGCTCGATCCGCCGGGCGGTCGCGGGCGGCACGCGGTGGCGGTGCACTTCCCAGTAGCGGGCGGCGTGGCGGAGGAACAGGCGCCGATCCTCGGGCGATAGCAGCTGCCACAGCCCGGATATGCGCGGCCGCAGGGCATCAACGATCGCCTCCCAGTCGTCAGGGGCCTGCGCCGCGGCCGCCCGGACGCGCCTGATCAGGGCCGGAAGGCCGACCGGGCTCCCGTCGAGCGACTCCAGGACAGGTGACCGGACGCTGCCATCAGGCCCCGGATGCCGGTGCTCGCGCGGGAGCAGCGCGTGCCGCGATACCGCATGGACGACAGTGGCCGGGTGCGCGCCGGTCACCGCGATCGCCACGTCCAGCATGGTGAGGCCGGTCCCGAGGACGACCACCGGGCTGCCGTCGGCGACGGCGTCAAGTGCGCCGGGCGCCCAGGGATCGGGCACGTAGCGGGGCGAGGCTGGCACCGGACACGGCAGAGCGGGCGGCTGGTTGCCGGTGGCCAGCACGGCCACGTCAGCATCGATCCGGCCGTCGGCCGCCAGGTGCAGGCGCAGCGGCCTGTGCAGTCCGGCATATTTCAGCGCCACGACGTCAGCGGTAATCCGGCTGACGGTGGCGGTCGGTCCGGCCGCGCGCTCGGCGTCGGCGAGCAGCTCGCGCAGGTAGCGGCCGAAGGCGGCCCTGGGCAGGAAGCCGTCGTGCTCGATCCCGTTCGCCGCTGCCCAGCGCGCCAGGTGGCCGGGCTCATGCGCGACCGCGCTCATCCGATCGGCGGGCGAATTCAGCAGGTGGGCGGGGTTCACGGTGGCGTATGCCTGGCCCAGCCCGTGCCGTCCGTGCCGGTCGATCAGGGCGATCCGCAGCGGGATCCGCGCCGCTACTGCCGCCCGGAGCAGGTAGGTCGCGGCCAGCGTCCCGCTTGCGCCGCCGCCGATCACCGCGACGACGGCCGCGCGGCCGTCGAGTTGCTCTGAGTACCGCATGACGCGAGAATATAATATATTGTCAATCGATTTAATAGTTAATTGGAGGCACGATGACCGAGGATCGCTGGCACCAGCCGCTCGTCCATGTGCGCGGCCGGGAGCTTAGCCCTGATACCACCCAGACCACGGGGATGACCCGCCGCGAGGCCATCTCGGGCAAGAACGCCGGATCGGCAAAGGTCTGGATGGGCCAGACGCACGTCGCGCCCAGCACCCGGTCCGGCGACCACCACCACGGCGAGGCGGAGACCGCGATCTACGTGCTATCCGGGAACCCGGCGTTCGTCTTCGCCCAGGGCGACCGGGAGGTGCGATTGGCGACCGAGCCGGGCGACTATATCTTCGTGCCGCCCTACGCGCCGCACCGGGAGGAAAATCCGGGCGCTGAGGAGGCCGTGGTGATCATCGCGCGCAGCAGCCAGGAAGGCATTGTGGTCAACCTGGAGAGCCTCTGGCCCGGCGGTGAGCCGGGGACCGGGCGGTAAGTCGCAGCGCGCTCGTGAGCGGGCCGCGGCGCCCGGTCCGGAGCGGCCGTGTCAGCTGGCCCGCCGGTAGGCGCGGACGGCGAGCGGCAGGAATACGACGAAGATCCCGGCCAGCCACGCGATGCTTTTCCACAGGCTCGCCTCGACCGGTCCGCCGCGCGCCAATGCGCGCATCGTGTCGATGACGTAGGTGACCGGCTGGTTGTTGGCAAAAGCCTGCAGCCAGCCGGGCATGGTCGGGATCGGCACGAACGCCGAGCTGAGGAACGTGATCGGGAAGATCCAGATCAGCCCGAACGCCTGCACCGACTCCTCATCCCCGATGGCCAGCCCGGTGTAGGCCGAGATGCAGCAGATCGCCAGCCCGAACACGGTGGCGAGCACGATCATCAGGATGGCGGGGAGAACGCCGTTGTCGAACCGGAACCCGACCGCGTAGCCCACCCCGGTGACGATCAGGATCGTCACGAGCATCCGCCCGGTGTCGGCGACCAGGCGGCCGGCCAGCACCGCCGAGCGCGCCATCGGCATCGACCGCAGCCGGTCGATCACGCCCTTCTTCAGTTCCTGCGCCAAGGCGATGGCGGTGCCGAATGTCGCGAACGCCGCGGTCTGCACGAGGATTCCCGGTATCAGGAAATCGACGTATTCGCCCGGTACCGGGATCGCGCCGCCGAAGACATAACGGAACAGCAGTACGAACATCACCGGCTGCACCACGGTGAACACGAGGAAGGCGGGTACCCGCAGCCAGACCAGCAGGTTGCGCCGGGTAATGGTGAGCGTGTCGCTCACCGCCCAGCGAGCCCGGACGAGCGGGCCGGGCGAGCTTGGCAGGCTGGGCGCGGCGGGCGCGCCGGATTCCGCAGCGACGGCGGTCATGATGCTGCCCTCCCGGCATCTTTCTTACTGGCCCGATTCTTACTCGCCCGCTTCTTACTGGCCCGGCCGCGGCGACCGCCGGTTTCCTCGGTCTCCTCGGCGGCGTGCCCGGTCAGGGCGAGGAACACGTCATCGAGCGAAGGCCGGCGCAGCGCGAGCCCGCGTGTCTCGACGCCCGCGCCGTCCAGGCCGCGCACCACCTCGATCAGCGCCTCCGAGCCGCGGCCCCCGACCCCGACGCCGACGACGCCCGTCTCCGCGTCGACATTCGGCTCGCCCTCGCCGACCTTGCCGATCGCCGTCACCGCATCAGCCACGCGGCTACGGTCGGGCACCGTGAATTCGACCACGTCCCCGCCCACCCTGCCCTTCAGCTCCTCCGCCGTCCCGGTGGCAATGACCAGGCCGCGGTCGATGACCACGATCTCGTCCGCCAGTTCGTCGGCCTCGTCAAGGTACTGAGTGGTGAGCAGCAGCGTCGTCCCGCCGGCGGCCAGCGACCGGATGATGTCCCACATCCCCAGCCTCGACCGCGGGTCCAGGCCGGTCGTCGGCTCGTCGAGGAACAGGACCTGCGGCTGGCCGACGAGACTCGCGGCCAGGTCCAGGCGGCGCTGCATGCCGCCGGAGAAGTTCTTGGCGGCCCGGTCGGCGGCATCGAGCAGGTCGAACTGCTTCAGCAGCTCAGCGGCGCGACTGCGAGCATGCGGCCAGCTCAGGTGGTAGAGCCGCCCGATGATCTCGAGGTTCTCCCGGCCGGTGAGCTCCTCCTGAATAGCCGCCGACTGCCCGGAGAGCCCGATCGAGCGGCGGACCGCGGCCGCCTCCCGCACGACGTCGTGGCCCTCGACGAGCGCCCGCCCGGCGTCCGGGCGAAGCAGCGTGGTCAGGATGCGCACCGCTGTCGTCTTCCCCGCGCCGTTCGGGCCGAGTACGCCGAGGACCGTGCCGTGCGGCACCGACAGGTCAATGCCGCGCAGCGCCCGGACCTCCCCGAACGACTTGACCAGGCCCTCCACCAGAATCGCCGGTCCCGAGCCGTCCTGTGTCACCACGTCCCCCTGCCCGTTGCCGTCAGCGCATCACCTCTACGCAACGAACCTACCGGCCGCGCGGCCGCTGCCGCGAACGATAAACGGCCCGGCTGGCCCAGCTACACCTGCGGGCTCACCACGGGACGGTTCCGTTCACGTCGACGAAGGTCCCGCTCGGGCCGTCGTGCCCCAGATTGGCCATCCGCACGATGATCTCCGCCCCTTGCCCGATGCTCTGGGTACCGCGGTGACCGTTGAGATCGGTCGCGGTGTAGCCCGGGTCGACGGCGTTGATCCGCAGCTTGGGGAAGGACTTGGCGTACTGGGAAGTCAGCATGTTCAGCGCGCTCTTCGATGACGGGTAGGCGAGCCCTTTCAGCGTCGATTCGAAACGACCGGGGTCCCTCGTGACGGCCAGGGATCCCAGGCCGCTGCTGACGTTGACCACGACCGGTGCCGGGCTGCGCTCGAGCAGCGGCAAGAACGCCTGCAGCATCCGCACGACACCGAAGACGTTGGTGTCATAGACCGCGAGCATGTCGGCCGCGGTGGTGTCGGCCGCCGGCCTGAGCCCGCCGGCCACGCCGGCGTTGTTGACCAGCACGTCGAGAAGTCCTGCTCGCTCGCGGATCTGCGCGGCCGCGGCGGCGACCGAGGCGTCGCTGGTGACATCGACCAGCAGCGGCACCCCGCCGAGGTCAGCAGCGGCCTGCTGCCCGCGGCCGGCGTCGCGGCAGCCGAGGTAAACGGTGTGGCCAAGCTCGATGAGGCGCCGCGCCGTCTCCCGGCCCAGGCCCTTGTTCGCTCCGGTGATCAGTGTTGTCGTCATGGGAGACAGCTTCGGCGTCATCTCCGGCGGCTGCCAGTCGTCTGCTTTTCCCGGGACTGGCGGTACCAGGCTCCGGCAGCCCCGGTGCGCGACACTGGGGTGATGAGCGATAGCAGCAGGGAGCTGGGTACGTCGCTCCGGCACTGGCGGGACCGGATCAGACCGGCCGCGGTCGGGCTGGCGGCGAACGGGCCGCGCCGCTCACCGGGCCTGCGCCGCGAGGAGCTGGCACTGCTCGCGGGACTGTCGGAGGATTACGTAACGCGGCTGGAGCAGGGCCGGTCGACTCATCCGTCCGGTCAGGTCCTGGCCGCGCTCGCCAGGGCGCTGCAGCTGTCGTCCGACGAGCGGAGCTATCTGTTCAGGCTGGCCGGGCAGCAGCCCCCGGCGAGCGGGCAGATCTCCGGGCACCTGACGCCGGGCGTACAGCGGCTGCTGCGGCGACTCGACGACGTCCCGGTCGGGGTGTATGACCCGGCGTGGACCCTCGTGGCCTGGAACCAGACCTGGGCCGCCCTGATGGGTGATCCGTCAGCGCAGCGCGGCAGGGAACGGAACCTGCTCTGGCGTTACTTCACCGGGCCGCACGGCACGGGGCCGCACGGCAACGAGCCGCGGAGCCGCGTGCTGCGGACCGAGCAGGAAGACGCCGGCTTCGCGGCCGAGGCCGTGGCGGACCTCCGCAGCGCCGCGGCCCGCTATCCGAATGACGACGACCTGCGCGGCCTGATCGACGATCTCAACCGGGTCAGTGGCCGCTTCGCCGAGTTGTGGCAGGCCAGGGCGGTCGGGTCGCATACCGCCGACCGCAAGCGCATCGACCACCCGGAAGTGGGCCTGCTGACCCTGGACTGCGACGTCTTCACCGTCCAGGGAGCAGACCTGAAAGTCATCGCCTTCACGGCCGAGCCCAGCACCGGCGACGCCGACAAGCTCGCGCTGCTGCGCGTCATCGGCCTGCAGGCCATATCCGGCTGAGCAGGCCGGCGCACCGCGTCCCGCTGAGCTGGCCGCAGGCCGTGCCCGGGGCTCAGCGCAGGTAGGACGCGCCGTTGAGGTCGATGACCGCCCCGCTCGCCCACCGGGCCAGGGGCGACGCGAGCCACGCCACCGCGGCCGCTATCTCCGCGGGCTCGGCGACCCGGCCGAACGGGCTCTGCGCCCTGATCGCGTCCCCGGCCGCGCCGGACAGAACGGACTCTGCCATCTCAGTACGGACGAAGCCGGGCGCGACGGCGGCCACCGCGATGCCGTGCGGGGCGAGCACGACGGCGAGGGACTGCGTCATGGCGTGCAGCGCGGCCTTGGCGGCACCGTAGGCCGGCGCGGTCGGCTCGCCGCGATAGGCGCCGCGCGACCCGACGCTGATGATCCGCGTGCCGTCCGGTCCTTCCGGCCGGTTCAGCAGATGGTCCGTCACACACCAGGTCACGTTGGCCGGGCCGAGGAGGTTGATGTCGATGGTGCGCCGCCAGGAAGCCTGCCAGTCAGCGTACGAGGTAGCTGCGATCGGCTGATGGACGTAGACGCCGGCGTTGTTGACCAGCACGTCGATGCCGCCGAGCGCGGAAACCGCCGCGGCGACGAGCGCCTGGACCTGCCGGGGATCGGCTATGTCGCCGGTCACCACGGCATGCCCGCCATCAGGAAGTGCGGCGGCACCGGGCAGCCCGGCCGCCCCCGGCAGCCCGGCGGCAACCGGATCGACGGCCGGCAGCCCGGCGGCGACCGCATCAGCGGCCGCCGTGTCCGCCCGGCAGTGCACGGCCACGCGATGGCCGGACTCGGCCAGCGCGAGGGCAATCGATGCGCCGATCCCTCGGGATCCTCCGGTAACGAGGGCGCGGCGTGCGTTCATGGCAATGCCTCCCTGACGGCAGCGCAGCGGACAGCAGACGGCTGCGGAGCTGAGTTCATGATCACACGACGGGGCCGCAGAGCACGACGCGACAGCAGTGACTGCAGTTCAGCGGTGAATGGCGACCAGCTCGGGACGCAGGCATGCCTGGCCATCCTGCGCGGCTCCGCCGCCCGGGCCGCCGGATCCAGCCAACGGGGTGCGGCTGGATCCAAGCTGCGCGCACGTAGTGATCAGCACGGTGCTGCTCGCCGGGTCCGCGCTGCCGCCGATGCCGGACAGATCGACGAAGTAGTGCGGCCACGGCAGCTGCGGCGTGGTCCAGACGACCCGCTGCCGCGCGATGTCGTATCCCCACGCGACGCCCTCCGCTCCCTGGTCCATGCCGAGCGCGACACCGCCCCGTACGCCGTACAGGCCGGAAGATCCGCGGAGGACCCCGCCCCCTGCCCTCGCCCCCGTCTCCGGGTCCACCCCGAGCAGCTTGCTGCCCTTGGTGAGGTAAAGCCGCCCCTGGACCTCATCGACGCTCTCCGGAATTGCCCCTTCCCGTGCCCAGAGCCGCTGCCCCGTCGCGCCGCTGTACGCGGTGACTCCGCGCGGCCCGGAGAAGAGCACCACGCCATCGAACGCGCCGCTGAGCGTGCCGGCGAACATACGGCCGTGCGGCCGGACCAACCGCTGCGCGCCGGTCCGCAGGCTGATCTGCCGCAGCGCGGTGACCGGCGCGGTGCCCAGGTAGCCGCCGGCCGCGACAGTGACATAGAGGTCGCGGCCGTCTACCCGCCATGCCTGCGAGACCGGGCCGGTCCGCCGCCGCCACCTGATCTTGCCGGTCTTGTTGTGATAGCTGGTCACTGACTTCCGGCCGACGACCACGGTGGCCGCCGAACTTGCCGCGACGGCGCCGCCGTACTCGGCCGCCGGGTAGGCACCGACCCTCGCGCCGGTCCGGTCAGCCAGGACAACCTCCGTCCGCGCGGCCCGGCCGTGGCGGGACCGCGGGACGCTGACGCCGGCAGTCACCACGCCCGGCCAGGCCCGCACCGACTCGATCGACGCGCCGGCCGGCAATCCGCTGAGCGCCCTGGTCCACAGCCATTTCCCGGCGCGGAGGTCAAAGGCAATCACGGTCAGCCCGAACCCGACCGCCGCCACTCCGCCGCCCGCCGCCACGTACGCCTGCCCACGGGTCAGCACGGTGCCGCCGGTGCCGCCGGCCGTCCATGATCCGGGCAGCAGGCGGGTCCACAGGATCGTGCCCGCCGTTCCGCACTGCCCTGCCTTGCAGACGGAAGACGCGGAACCGGACTCGTGACCGGGAATGATGGCAGCGCCGACAAGGACCGCCGCGAGAACGGCTCGCCGCGCCCACGCGGCCGGTCCGAGTGCCAGGCTCACGCTCGTGCTCGACCCCTTCTGACCGCCCGGGCAGCTTGCGTCCGGCTCATCGCCGCCGGACCGTCCCCCGCTTCTCAACGTAGGCCATTCTGCACTGGCCGGGAGGCTGACGTGCGTGACTACAGTGATCAGAAAGATGCATAACGGGGCCATGGGTGCCAGTGCCACCGCAGCCTGATCACCAGTAGCGTTGGCCTGGGCCACGCCAGCCGCGTAAATCAGGAGGCAAACCATGACTGATCGGGCACCGCTACCCCATGATTTCCTGCCAAAGGTGCCGTCCTTCACGGTGCAGAGCACGGACGTGACCCAGGGCAAGCAGATGAGCGAGGCGCAGGTTTATAACAGCTTCGGCATGTCCGGCGAGAACATCTCCCCCCAGCTGAGCTGGCACGGGTTCCCGGCCGAGACCAAGGGATTCGCGGTGACCTGCTTCGATCCCGATGCCCCGACCGGGTCGGGATTCTGGCACTGGCTGGTCTTCGACATCCCGGCGTCGGTGACTGAGCTTCCGGCCGGCGCAGGGGGCGCCGACGGTACCGGCCTGCCAACCGGCGCATTCTCGGTGCGCAATGACTACGGGAGCAAGGACTACGGCGGGGCGGCGCCACCGCCCGGCGACCCGCACCGGTACGTGTTCACCGTGCATGCGATGGACACGGAGTCCCTGGAGATCGACTCGGACGTATCCCCGGCGGTGGCCGGGTTCAACCTCGGTTTCCACACGCTCGCCCGCGCCGCGATCGTCCCGGTCTACGGGCACTGACAGCGCGCGGCGTGCCCGGGGCGGGCGATCGCCGTCCCGGGCAGGCCGCCCGCCCCGGGCACGCTGCCAGCGAACCGCCAGTCAGGCCAGCGAACCGCCAGTCAGCCTGCGAACCGCCGGTCAGGCCAGCGACCAGCCGGTCAGGCCGGCAGGCTGCCGAGCACCTGGCGTTCCTTTTCCGGGTCCAGGCCTGGTCCTGGGCGGCCCGGCCGCGCGGGAGGGTATCCCTCGGCCTGAATCCACTGCCAGGTGGCGGCAATGGTCTCCTCGACCGGCCGGCATGTCAGGCCCGCGGCGTACGCGGCGGTGACGTCCCCCGCGTGCATGCCTGCCGCCTCGCCGGTCGGCGGCAGCCAGATGGGCAGCTCCGTCCATGCCTCGATGCCGGCCGCCTCGATCACCTCGGGGGAAACCCAGATCAGCCTGGCGCCCGAACCAGTCACCCGGATCGCCGCCTCAAGCAGGCTGGCCATGGTCGCGTGGCCGGGCTGGCTGACCGTATTAAATGTCCCGCCGAGTCCCCGGCCGGCTGCTGAGAGCATCCAGCCCGCCAGGTCACGGCAGTCGATAAGCTGCAGCGGCCGTTCCGGCGGACCGGGCGCCAGCACCTCGCCGCCACGGTCGATCCGGCCGAGCCACCACGGCATCCGGCCGACGATCTCATAGGGGCCGAGGATCAGCCCGGCCCGGGCAAGCAGTGCCCTGTTACCGAAGGCCTCGACCGCCGCGAGCTCGCCACCCCGCTTGGCCGCCGCATAGTCCTCGCTGCCAGTATCGGCCGGGTCGCCGTCGACAACGGGCGCGCTCTCGTCGGCCCCCGGCGGGGTCGGCCAGCGGTATACCGATCGGCTCGAGACGTAACCGTAGTGACCGGCCCGGTCTTTCAGCAGCGTGGCCGCGTCCCCGACCACGGCGGGAGCGCCGCTCCAGGTATCGATGACCGCGTCCCAGGAGGCGGCACCGAGTGCCGCGCGGAGCATGCCCGGGTCGGTGCGGTCGGCGTGCAGCGCGAGCGCCCCGGATGCTGACGGCCCGCTGGCCCCGCGGGTCAGGGTCGTGACGTCGTCACCCCTGGCGAGCGCCGTCTCCACGACCGCCCGGCCGACGTGGTGGGTACCGCCGAGTACCAGAAGCCTCATGCCGGGCATCCTGCCTCAGCGGCGCGTACCGGGTCACGCCTGTTCATCCTCGGCGTAGCCGGACTCTCTCGCTGGACTGGGCGGCAACGAGGCAAGGCGGCGCGCCGCCGGGCGCGGAGGGCTCACGGCACCCAGACGTGCTCGCAGACGATCCAGACCACCCCCATTAGCCTCGTGAGCAACACTGTTAATGCCAATTCAGATAGCGGTTAGGATTTGCCCGCCGCCGGCCGGCAAATTCGTCACCACTAATCCGCTGGCCATCGCCAGCACCCGTCAGCTCCCGATCCACATGATCTTCCGGTTCTGAAGCAGGTGATAGACAATGCGCAGCTCGCGCTTTGATCCCGTCGCAGACGACTATGACGCCGGAAGGCCGTCGTATCCGGACGAGTTCTTCGAGGCGATCGAAGATGTCACCGGGCCGCTGGCTGGCCAGCTCGTCCTGGACGGCGGCGCCGGGACGGGAATCGCCACCCGGCAGCTCACCGCCCGCGGCGCCCGGGTCGCCGGATACGACATCGCCGAGCGCATGCTCCGCCGGGCACGCGCCCGCAGCCCGGAACTGAGCTTCGTGCTCGCCGACGGCAACATGCTGGCTTTCCGGGACGGCTGCGCCGACCTGGCCTGTTTCGCGCAGTCCTGGCATTGGCTCGATCAGGACGGCGCCTGCCGCGAGGTGGCCCGGGTGCTCCGGCCGGGCGGGCACTGGGCCGCCTGGTGGAATCATGCCGCCGCCGACGGCGAGGAATGGTTCACCGCCTATCAGGGCGCCAAGGAGTCGGCTTGCCCCCTTTACCGCCGTTCTCAGGCCAATACGGACGGAAGCCTGGCGGCAATCACGCGGAGCGGGCTGTTCGAGCCTGGCATCAGCATCATCGTGCCGTGGACAAGGACGGTGGCGGCGCAGGACTGGATCACCGACGAGCGGAGTAAGTCCTATGTCAACGCGGTACGGCCTGCCGAGCGCGAGCGACTGCTGACGGAGGTTGCCCGCATCGTCGGCGAACGCTTCCCCGGCGGCCAGATGACGGTCCCCTACTGCACCCAGGCCTGGATCGCACGACGGCGCTGACTGGCCATCCGCGGCAGCGCTGGGCGGCCCGCGCGCGCAACACCGGCTCCGCGCTGGCGGGTCTACTTCCCGCCAGTTCCCCCGCCAGGAGAACCTGCGCCTCCCAAGTCAGGGAGACCCGCGCCTCCCAAGTCAGGGAGACCCGCGCTTCCCCCGCTAGGGAGACCAACGCCTTCACCGCCAGGTAGACCCACGCCCGGCTCCTTGCCGAACACGTAGGAGTGAACCGCGGCCAGCAGCCGGGCATGGTCGTCAAGCAGGCCAGCTGCCGCCAGCCCTTCCTCGACCATCCCGGCAAGGTCCGCCCGCATGTCGGCGAGCACGTCGTACATCCCGGAAATGACGTCCAGGCCGTCCGTGACACCCTCGATATCGCGGTCGACCCGCGCGACGATCTGGTTGCGGACAAGCTCATCCGCCGTCTCCTCCGAACAGCCGAGACCAGCCTGCAGCAGGTCACTCCAGCGTCGGCCGGTCCTCCTGAGACCGCTTCCTGTCCGGTAGCCGGCGAAGATCGACTCCCACTGACGAGCGATGAACTCATCCCAGCCGAGGTCGTCGACATCCTCGGGGTCATGGTCGTACACGGGCCACCATCACGATCACGCGCCGGCCGGGCTGCCTACGCTCAGAGAGATGCGACATGTTCTCCGCAACGAGCCGGATCATACCCGGGCAAGCTGGCGAGCTGGTCGAGCAGCCACCGTGACGAGAGCACCTTGAGCAGGCCCTGGACCTCCCGGCAGCCGGCCTGGTCAGCGGGAATCACCAGGTCGAAGTGCTCGGCCGCGAGCGGCACGAATGCCAGGCCGAAGGCAAGCGCGGCAGGCTCGCTGGCCACTCCGACATCGGCTAGCCCGGCGGCGATGGAAGCCGCGACCTGCAGGTGCCCGGCTGCCTGAGTCGAATAGCCGGAGATCTGAGCTGCGCCGATGCCGAGCCTCGCGAGTTCCCTGTCGAGCACCCGGCGCGCTTCGGATCCCGTCTCCCTGTTCACCAGCCGTAGCCCGCGGCGCACGACGTCACCCAGGTCGGCGACCTGACCCGCGAGGGCAGTCGGCAGCAGCAGGCCCTCCCGCCAGGAGCAGAACCCGACCACGTCGGCGCCCTGGCGCCGCAGCAGCTCGCGGGCCGGGCCGGTGTTGTACTCGCCCGATGCCCCGCGCAGGTGCGCCCCTGCCACATGCACGAGCTTGTCGGCAGCCAGCTCGAGCGCCTCCTGGCTGCCGCACGGCCACCAGCTGAAGGCGATTGGCGGATCGAGCAGCGCAAGCGGGGTCTCGATCAGGGGCATCGCGGGATCGCAGCCGGCCAGCACGAGAGTCGGCCGCGGCGGGCCGATCGGCCGGATTTTCCGTGCCTGCCTGAACGGGGGGCCGGACTGGCCTGGGCCCGGCTGGCCCGGGACCGGCTGGCCCGGGACCGGCTGGCCCGGGACCGGCTGGCCCGGGACCGGCTGGCCCGGGACCGGCTGGCCCGGGACCGGCTGGCTTGGGGCCGACTGCTCGGCGACGCCGCCAGCCGGCAGGAACCCAGCCGCGGAGGCAGTAGCGCCCGCCAGGGGAAGGGCCACGAAGGCGTCTCCCATAGGCGCGAGCGTGACCCGGGCGGCGTCCTCCCCGAGCGGAGCCACCAGCCACGCATCGACCGGCGGGGGCAACTCGCCCGGGCCGAAGAGTTCCTCGACGGTGGTGCCAAGTGCTCGCGCCACGGCCAGCGCCACGCGCAGGGACGGATCGGAGTGCCCCGCCTCAACCGCGGAAACAGCCTGCCGGGAGACTGTGGCCATGCCAGCGAGCTGCTGCTGGGAGAAGCCCCTGGCCTGGCGGGCCAGTCGGAGCCGCACGCCACTGCTGCCCGCGCCGGCACCACTCGCTGCGCCGCTGCCGCTGGCAGCACTCGCGCCATCGCCGCCAGCCCTACTGCCGCCAGCCCCACTAGCCCTACTGCCACTAGCCCTACTGCCGCCAGTGCCATTGCTGTCGTTGCCGGCCTTCATGCGCCAACCTGCTCACCACTGGGCGGGCGGACCAGCGCCGCTCCATCCGGCCCGAACCACGGCGGGTCAAGCGCCGTCACCACAAGGTCGCTGCCGGCCGGACCGGGCCGGTCAGGAAGCTGGCAGGTGACCACCGCGTCGGCGACCCGCAGTTCGGCTTCCCAGCCGGCCCCCGCCGGACGGACGGCCTCGACGGTCCCTGCCATGACCAGTCCTCGGCGCGGCTCCGCTCCCGGCGCGATCCGCTCGGGATGAATCCCGGCCAGCGGTGCAGCGTCCGAGTCGCCGGCCGGCACGAACCCCAGGTAGCCAACCAGCTCAGCCACCCGCCGCGTGGCGGGACGCCGGACGACTTCGTCCGGGGCACCGGCCTGCAGCAGGCAGCCGCGGTCAATCACAGCGAGCCGGTCGGCGAACGCCTGCGCCTCGGCAAGCTCGTGCGCTACCAGCACCGACGGCACCTGCCGTGCGGTGACGAGCTCGCGGACCAGGCTGGTGAGCAGCCGCCGAAGGCTGGCATCCAGCCCGGCGTAGGGCTCATCGAGCAGCAGCGCGTCGCAGTGCGCGAGCAGCAGCCGCCCGAGTGCGACCCGGTGCGCCTGGCCGCCAGATAGCCGGGCGGGCATGGCGGCCAGCTGCTTCTCGATGCCCAGCACTCCGGCGAGCTGGACCAGCTCAGTGCCGGATCGGTCAGCAGCGGGCCCGTAGCCGAGGTTGGCTCGCACCGACAGGTGCGGGAAAAGCCCGGGATCCTGGCGGAGCAGGCCGACCCTGCGCCGCCATGGCGGGACCGCGACCCGCGGTGCGGCCGTCGAGGTGAGCACCCGCCCGCCCAGCGTGATCAGGGCGCGACGGGGGCGCACAAGCCCGGCGATCACCTCGAGCAGCGTCGTCTTGCCAGCGCCCGACGGGCCGAACAGCGCAAGCCGCTCCCCCGGCTGGACGCGCAACTCAGCGCGCACCGTGAAATCCCGTCGGTCAACCTCGACGTCGGCCTCGAGCACGAGCGCTCCAGATGTAGGCGGCCAGCGGCAGCGGCAGGGCGACTACCAGCAGCACCAGGGCGAAAGGCA
Source organism: Actinomycetota bacterium (assembly GCA_003168215.1). GTDB lineage: Bacteria > Actinomycetota > Actinomycetes > Streptosporangiales > Streptosporangiaceae > Palsa-506. The sequence continues at coordinate 33,227 of PMSW01000068.1, read as the reverse complement.
GCGCGGAAGCCAGGCCAGTTTCCTGCAGCGTCGTATAGATCTGCAGCGGTATCCCATACGGATGGTAGGCGATGATGATGACAGCGCCGAAGGCTCCCATCGCCCTTGCCCATGCCACGGCAAGGGCCATCGCAAGGCCCGGCGCGGCCAGCGGCAGTGTCACCCGCCGGAACACCCGCCTCGGCCGGTCGCCCAGCAGCCCGGCCTGCTGCTCAAGCCGCGGGTCGACGCTACTGAAGGCCGCCTGCGCCCCGAGCACGTAATACGGCGCCGACTCGTACACCTCGGCGATGACCAGGGCAAGGAAGGTGTTGGTCGCCGACAGGTGCACATCGCCGAGCAACTGGCCGATCGGCGTGAACGGGCCGACCATAAAGACCAGCACTAGGCCGATCACCAGCGGCGGCAGCAGCAGGCTGCAGAGGACCCCCGCCTCCCAGACCCGCGGGAACGGCAGCGTACCGCGCGCCAGCATCCGGGCCAGCGGCGTGCCGAGCAGGAGCAGCACCGCCACCGTCACCGCCCCGGACTCGAGGGAGACGATCAGCGGGTCGAGCGCCCCTGGCGCCGTCAGCGCGCTCGCGATTGCGCTGCCGGAGAGGTGAGTGACCAGGGTAATCACGGGGCCGAGCAGCGCAATCCAGATAATGGCCGCCCCGGCGACGGACGCAAATCCAGACACAGAACTGATGGCTCGCGGGACTGCCGTTACCCGGCCCGGCTCCGGTGGGCCGTGCTGTCCGGGGGAGTCACCCCCCCGGACAGCACCACCGGCAGCTGCCGCCGGGCTAGCTGCCCAGCTCACTCGTTATCGCAGCCGGGACCCCGGTGCCGGTCGCTGTCGGCTTGAGCAGCGTGAATCCACCCATCTTGTACTTAGCCAGGCCGACCTTCGAGAGCGTGTACTTGACGAACGCGATCCCGGCCGGCGTGGGCTTGCCGATGATCGTGATGTCGATGACCTGCGGCGAGCCAGTCTTGAGCGTCTTGACGCCACCAACCGTGATAGTGATCGTCGCCTTCGCGTACTTCGCGGCGTCCGCGAAGCTGGCCAGGCTAATGGCGGCCGGGAGCTTGATGTAGTCCAGGTGCAGCTCGATCGCCTGGGTGATGAACGCGCTTGAAGCGTCGAGCTGGCCTGACTGCAGGGTCGAGTCCAGCGTGGCCTCGTTATAGATCTGCGACGAGGTGGACGAGGCTAGCGGGCCGCCGAGGATCTTCGTGACGGTGTCGCTCGGCAGGTGATAGTACTTCTGGGCGAGTTCCAGCATGTAGATGAAATCCCGGCCCTGCGGGTCGATGTTGGGGTCGGTACGGCCGAGCTTGAAGCCGGGCGTCTCCATCAGCGTGAAGAGGTCCTTCAGCGGCTTCTTGCCGCTGGCGATGGCCTTGAACTGGCTGGCGTACTTGCTCTTGGGGTTGTAGGCGACGACCATCGACGTGCCCGCGTATTGGACATACCACTTAGTGAACTTAGGCTCCAGCGGCATGATGTTGTCGGCACCGACGCTCTCGAACACGTTCGGGGTAATCTCGCCGGAGGCGATGTCCGTCTCCAGGTCGCCGGAGGCCCCGGCCATGCCGGAATACTTGTAGCCTTCCGCCTGCACGAAGGCAGGACCGTTGACCTTCTCGTTCAGGAACTCAAGCGAGGACGCGTAGGCCACGCTGGCAGTGCCAGAGGCAGCCGCCGGGCTGCTGCTCGACGAACCCGACGGGCTGCTGCTGGGCGAAGGTGACGAACTGCCACAGGCGGCAAGTCCGATGCATGCAATGGACAGCAACGCGCCGAATCGCGCGCCGCCTCTCTTAGTAATAGCAATCATTCCCTGAACATAGCCATTGCAGCTTGCGTAACGCAAGAACACGGGACACGTGTCGGCCAGCTAGCGACATCCCTCCCGCCGAACGCAGATCAGGCACCCAGGCAGCCTTCAGCTCACACTCAGGATGCTCCGCTTGCCTTGGAGCGTCACCCTGACGACACGGCGAGCCATAACATGGAGCCTGGCAGCGTAACCGGAGGGCAGTCTCGCTCGCACAGTCCGCGGTCTGGAGCGGTTCCGGGCAAACTCGGCACGAACCAAACGGCGGCGCCCTACGTTGTCAGACTCAGGAGAATCCGCACCGGTAAGGAACAGGACAAGAATGGGCAAGGCAGAGCGGAACCGGCGGCAGAGCGCCCGGGAGAAGATAGCCGCGCAGCAGGCGGCGGCCCGGCGCGCCCAGGTCCGCAAGCAGGTACTGCTCACCGTCGGCAGCGTCGCCGCGGTACTCGCCGTGGTGGTGGCGTTCGTCGTGATTAAGGCGTTCGCCGGCCCTGCATCCGCCGGATCGAACACCGCGACGGCCAACGCCAGCGTCGTCGCCAACCTCACCAGCGTTCCCGCCAGCACGCTGAAGGCGGTGGGCAAGGGCTCGGCACTGACTTACAACGCCAAGCCCCTCATCCCGATCACCGGTCCGGCGCTGACCGAGAACGGCAAGCCCGAGGTGCTCTACATCGGCGCGGAGTACTGCCCGTACTGCGGGACCGAGCGCTGGGCGATGGCGGAGGCGCTCAGCAGGTTCGGTACCTTCTCCGGCCTGAGGTTCATTCACTCGAGCGCCAGCGACGTCTACCCGAGCACGCCGACCCTGACGTTCTACAAGGCGACTTACACGAGCAAGTACGTGACCTTCACGCCGGTCGAGGAAACGACCGTCAGCAAGCAGCCGCTGCAGACCCCGACAGCCGCTCAGGAGGCGCTGGTCACCAAGTACGACGTGCCGCCCAATACCACGGAGAACGGCTCGATACCGTTCGTGGACTTCGGCAACAAGTTCATGCTGAGCGGCGATCAGTACAATCCGCAGCTGCTGCAGGGGAAGACCTGGGCACAGGTGGCCGCCGCGCTGCAGGACCCGTCGAACCCGATCGCGCAGGGCGCCGACGGAGCCGCTAACACCTTCGCGGCCGCCATCTGCAAGCTCACGAACAACATGCCGGCTACCGCCTGCACGCCGACGGTCCAGGCTATCGAGGGAACCATCTGATGGCCGGCCCCAAGCAGACCAGAGCGGGCGGCTCGCCCGGCAAACCGGCTGGGACCGCAGGCAAGCGGGCTGGGACCTCAGGCAGGGCGGCCGGGGCCGCGGGAAAGGCCGGCCGCACGGCGGCATCAAAGCGTAACGGGCAGGGCGCCAGCGGCGCCGGCAACCGGCCAGCAACGGGCGGCACCGTCAGGGGCACCAAGCCGGGCCGGGCCAGCAACGGGGCACGGCCCGGCCCGCGCACGGATGTCACAGCCGCCGGGGAAGGCGGGGCCGCCGTAAGGCCGGCCGGCGGAAAGCCGGCCGGCGCCGCCGGCCCCCGGTGGCTGCCGCTCACCACGTTCATCCTTTCGCTGATCGGCCTCGGGCTGTCGGTCTACCTGACGATTACGCACTACACGGACACGGCGCCGGCGGGCTGCCCGGCGAACTCGACGTTCAACTGCGTGAAGGTGACCACCAGTCCCGAGTCGATCATTTTCGGGATCTTCCCGGTGGCCGTGCTCGGCCTTGCGTTCTACGTGTTCATGGTCGCTATCAACTCGCCCTGGGCATGGCGTCTGGATCTCGACCTGATCCGGTGGGCCAGGCTGGCCGGGGTGATCACCGGCATCGCGTTCGTGCTCTACCTCATCTACGTCGAACTGCTCAAAGTGGACGCGATCTGCGAGTACTGCACCGGCGTCCACATCATTACGTTCCTGCTCTTCGGCCTGATCATGTTCAGCACGGCCAGCAGGAGCGCGGCCACCGGGAAAGCCGTCAAGCCCTAGTCACGGGCGCACCAACGTGAAGAGGCTGAGCATTCAGATGAGCAAGGCGACCAGATGAGCAAGGCGACCAGGAACAGGCAGCAGTCCGCTCGCGAGCGGATCGCCGCTCAGCAGGCGGCCGCCAGGCGGGCCGAGGTCCGGAAGAGGATGTTCATCGCGGGCGGCAGCATCGTCGTGGTGCTCGCCGTCGTGGTCGCCTTTATTGTGATCAAGCTGAGCGCGGGCAACTCCGCTGCCCCGGCCGGCCCGAATACCGGCACCGCGCTGCCGGCCAGCGTGGTCAGGGACGTCACCACCGTTCCGGCCAGCACGCTGAACACGGTCGGGGCCGGGTCGGTGCCCTCGACGGTCCAGACACCGGTCACGAATATCACCGGGCCGCCGCTCACCCTGAACGGCAAGCCCGAGATGCTCTACATCGGTGCCGAATTCTGCCCTTTCTGCGCGGCCATGCGATGGTCCATGGCGGTTGCGCTGAGCAGGTTCGGCACGCTGTCCCCGCTGCGCGGCATCCACTCATCCGGCACCGACTCCTACCCGAATACGGCGACGCTGACGTTCTACAAGTCCAGTTACAGCAGCAAGTACCTGGCCTTCACCCCGGTCGAGAACGAGACGGTCGACAGCACGCCGCTACAGAACACCACCGCGGCGCAGCAGGCGATCTGGGCCAAGTACGAGCCGGACGCCGCCGACCGCGGCTATCCGTTCATCGACATCGGCAACCGGTACATGCTCACGTACATCTACGACCCGCAGGTGCTGGCAGGCAAGACCTGGAGCCAGATCGCCGCCGCGCTGCACGACCCGGCCAGCGCAATCGCCCAGGGCACCGACGGCGCGGCCAACTACCTGACCGCCGGCATCTGCAAGATCACGAACAACACTCCGGCCGGTGTCTGCACGTCCTCGGCGATCACCGCGCTGGAAGGCAAGCTGTAGCTTCGGCGCCCCGGCCACCGCCCGGGCCGACCGGGAATCACCCCGCAGAAAGTTTGTTGTGACTAACGAACTATCGATGGGCAGTGAGAGGTGCGGTTGAGTCAGGGGCGGGCGGAGTCAGTGCAAGTGCAAGCGCGAGACGAAGGGCAGACGAAGGCAGTACCAGCGCAGGATGCCTGGCTGCGACGGCTGGCCGGCTACTGCTGGCAGCACCGCCGTCTCGAGATCATGGCGCTCGGGGGCTCGCTGGTAGCCACCCTCGTGCAGGCAGCCATCCCGCTGATCATGGCGTGGATCGTGGACAACACGATCATCGTCAACAGGCATCCGATCTGGCTGGGCGCTAGCCTCCTCATCGCGGCCGGGCTGCTCAGCTTCGGCGGCGTCTACGTCCGGCGGTACAAGGGCGGCCAGCTGTCGGTTGACGTCCAGCACAACATGCGCACCGAGCTGTTCGGGTCGCTGTCCCGGCTGGACGGGGAACGCCAGGACCAGCTGCACACCGGGCAGATCGTCAGCCGCTCCATCTCCGACCTGAACATGGTGCAGAGCCTGCTCAGCATGATCCCGATGCTGCTCGGCAACGCCCTGCTCTTCGTCCTGTCGATCAGCATCATGGCCTACCTGTCGCTGACGCTCACGCTGGTCGCGCTCGTCATCGCGCCCGCGCTCTGGCTGATCGCCATCGCGTCGCGGCGCAGGCTGTTTCCCGCCAGCTGGGACGCGCAGCAGAAGGCGGCAGACGTCGCCGGCGTGGTCGACGGCGCAGTGACCGGCGTTCGAGTGGTCAAGGGATTCGGGCAGGAAGAGCAGGAGGTCGAGCGGCTCGAGGATGCCAGCACCACGCTGTACTCCTCCCGGGTGCGCGCCGTCCGGCTGACCGCCCGCTACAACCCCGCGCTGCAGGCAGTCCCGCTGTTCGGCCAGGTCGGCGTGCTCGCGCTGGGCGGCTGGCTGGCGGTCCACCACGAGATCCCGCTTGGCGTCTTCCTTGCCTTCGCCCTGTACATCGGGCAGATGGTGGCGCCCGTCCGCGCGCTGACCGGCCTGATCACGATCGGCCAGGAGGCCCGGGCCAGCGTAATCCGGGTATTCGAGGTCATCGACTCGCGCCCGGTCATCACCGAGAAGCCCGGCGCGATCGCACTGCAGCCGGGGACGCCGGAGATCGAGCTCGATGACGTGTCCTTCGGCTACCTGCCGTCCGAGCCGGTGCTGCGCGGCCTGTCGCTGCGGGCGCGGCCGGGCGAGACCGTCGCCCTGGTCGGCACATCCGGCTCGGGAAAGTCGACCATCTCCCTGCTGCTGCCCCGCTTCTATGACGTCAGCAGCGGCGCGATCCGCGTCGGCGGCCACGATGTGCGTGACCTGACGCTGGACTCGCTGCGCGCCTCGATCGGGCTGGTGATGGAGGACAGCTTCCTGTTCTCCGACTCGATCCGCGCCAATATCGCCTACGGCAGGCCCGACGCGACGCTCGGGCAGATCATCGCCGCGGCCACGGCCGCGGAGGCGCACGATTTCATCACCAGCCTGCCAGACGGGTACGACACCGTGATCGGCGAGCAGGGCATGACCCTGTCCGGCGGCCAGCGCCAGCGCGTGTCGCTCGCCAGGGCGCTGATCACCGACCCGGCCATCCTGATACTCGATGACGCCACCTCGGCGATCGACGCGACGATCGAGGCGCAGATCCACGCCACCTTGCGCAAGGTCATGGCCGGGCGGACCACGGTGCTCATCGCGCACCGCCGGTCCACGCTCCAGCTGGCGGACAGGATCGCCGTCCTGGACGAAGGACGGCTGATCGACGAGGGCACCCACGACGAGCTGACTGCGCGCTGCGCGCTGTACCGGCTGCTGCTGGCCGGGCCAGGCGAGGACGCCGAGGGCATCGATGCCGGCGAGCTCGCCTATCACGAGAACTCCGGCCTGGCCGATCCGGCAGCGGGCCTGCAGCGGGTACCAGGGAGCGTGACTCCCGCCTTGTGGAAGTACCGCGGTGACGCGCCGGGCTCGGCGGCCGGCCGGGGGATCAGCGGCCAGGGGGTCAACGGCGGCCAGCTCGCCCGGGTGGCGGGCGCCGCGATCGGCCGCGGGATGGGCGCCGCCGCCCGCGGCGGAAGCCGCGGCGCCAGTGCCGCGGCTGCCGGGAGCATGCTCGCGGGCATCCCGCCGAGCCCCGAGCTGCTCGCCAAGGTCGACGCGCTGCCCCCGGCTGACGAGCAGCCCGGGGTCAGCCGCGCCGGATCACGGGCCGCTGATCCGCACTTCACGCTGAGCAGGCTGCTGCGGCCGATCGCGTTCGCGATGTTCATCGGGCTGGTCCTGGACGGCCTCGACGCGGTGGCGAACGTGGCCATGCCCGCGCTGGTCCGCGGCGGCGTCGACCACGGCGTCCTGGCCAGGCCGCCGCTGTTCCATCCCATCATCGTGGTCTCGCTGATCGGGTTCGCGATCGTCAGCGCTGACTGGGTGATCAACGCGATCCAGACGAACGTGGTGGGACGCAACGGCGAGCGGATGCTCTACACGCTGCGCGTGAAGATCTTCTCCCACCTGCAGCGGCTTGGCCTGGACTTCTACGAGCGCGAGATGTCCGGCCGGATCATGACCCGGATGACCACGGACGTGGACGCGCTGTCGACGTTCCTGCAGACCGGGCTGATCACCATGGTCAACTCGGTCCTGACATTCATCGGCGTCCTGGTCGCCTTGCTGTTCATCGATTTCAGGCTCGGCCTGGTCCTGTTCACCATCATCCCGGTGCTCGTTGCGGCCACGTTGGTCTTCCGCGCCAAGTCGAAGAAGGCATACGGCGAGGCCCGCGAGAAGGTCAGTGCCGTCAATGCCGACCTGCAGGAGAACGTTGCCGGGCTGCGCACCGCGCAGGCGTACCGCCGCGAGGGGCGCAATCAGGAGCACTTCAGCGCCCTGAGCTACGGCTACCGCACCTCGCGGCTGCGGGCGCAGCGCTACATCGCGCTGTATTTCCCGTTCGTGCAGCTGCTGTCGACCGTGGCCGGCGCGCTCGTCCTGTTCATGGCGGCTGGCGAGGTGCACGACAAGACGCTGACTGCCGGCGGGCTGATCGCCTACCTGCTCTATATCGACCTGCTGTTCTCCCCGATACAGCAGCTCTCCCAGGTCTTTGACGGCTACCAGCAGGCGGCTGTCGGCCTGCGCCGGATCAAGGATCTGCTGCGGCTGCCGACGAGCACGCCGCAGGCGGACCGGCCGCGGCCCGCCGGGCGCCCGCGCGGCCAGATCGAGTTCCGTGACGTGCGCTTCAGGTACACGGGGCAGCCGCAGGACGCGCTGGCGGGCGTGAACATGATCGTGCGGCCAGGTGAGACCGTCGCGCTGGTCGGCCAGACGGGCGCGGGCAAGTCCACCATGGTCAAGCTGGTCGCGCGCTACTACGACGTCACCTCGGGCAGCCTGCTCATCGACGGTACTGACATCCGCGAGCTCGACCTGGCCGGCTACCGCCAGCAGCTCGGCGTGGTCCCGCAGGAGCCCTACCTGTTCCCCGGCACCGTGCGGGACGCGATTGCCTACGGCCGCCCGGGCGCCTCGGACGCGGAGGTCGAGACGGCGGCGCGCGAGGTGGGGGCGATCGAGATGATCGCCCGGCTGCCCGGCGGTTTCCGGCACGAGGTGGCCGAGCGGGGACGCAACCTGTCGGCCGGGCAGCGCCAGCTGATCGCGCTGGCCCGTGCCTACCTGGTGGATCCCGCGATCCTGCTGCTCGACGAGGCCACCGCGGCGCTCGACCTGGCGGCGGAGGCAGCGGTGAACCGCGCTACCGAGCGGCTGACCGCCCGGCGCACCACCCTGGTGGTAGCGCACCGGCTCACCACGGCCGCGCGGGCCGACCGGATCGTCGTGATGGAACTCGGCCGGATCGCCGAGTCAGGCACCCACGAGGAACTGCTCGCCGCCGGCGGCGTCTATGCGGCGCTGTGGTCAGACTTCATCGGCCACGCCGAGCTGGTCGCCTGACCGTCAGCGCCGGCTGTCCGTCAGCGCGGCCTCCCCGTGCCGCCTGCCCGTGCCGNNGCCTGCCTTGCTTGCTCGCCTCGGCCACCGGGATCCCAAAGTGATTGGGAAATGAATACCAATTTGGTATCGTCAGGTTTATGAGCGTGCAGATCGCCGTGCGGCTCCCCGACAGCATGGTGGAATTCCTCGACCGGCTTGTGGCCGAGGGCCAGGCACCTAGCAGGGCTTCTGTTGTCGAACGTGCCCTGGCCAGGGAGTTCCGCCGTCAGATCGCGGCCCGGGATGCGGCCATCCTGGCCGAGGCCGGCGCGGACCCCGACATGGACAGCCTGGCGGACTATGCCGCGCGCAGCCCGCTGGACGTTGACTAGTGCGGCCGATCCATGCCGCCCGGCTGGACAAGGAACGGCCAGTCGTGGTCCTGACGAGAGAACTAGTGCGACCGCACATGGCGCGGGTGACGGTGGCGCCCATCACCACCACTGTCCGCGGCCTTTCGACCGAGATCCCGGTAGGACCGGCCAACGGCCTCGATCACGCCTGCGTCGTCAGCTGCGACAACATCGTGACGATTCCCGAGACCGCGCTGGGCCGTCAGATCGGCTACCTCCTGCCTGCGCAGGAAGCCGCCCTTACCGCAGCTATTCACGCCGCATTCGACCTCGACTAAGCCTCGGGTGCCGGTCGGCCTGCCGTCGGGCCGTCGGACAGCAGCCGTCGGTCGGCGGATCAGATCGCGTCCGCTTAAATCGCGTCCGCTTAAATCGCGTCCGCCCCGGCCCGTGCTGCGAGGGCTCCCCCGGCGTACCGGCCGTCAACAAGCACAGGCAGCCCATGGCCCAGAGGTGTCCGGCGACCTAGCGATGCGCTCCGCCGGCCACCAGGTCGTCATCCAGCCGCGGCATGTCATCCGGCCGCTGGCTCGCTGGCGAGGCATATCCGGACCGCATGGCGCGCACGTCGCGCGGGATGAGCGCGAGCGCGGTCGCCACCAGGATCAGCGCGGCGGCCCCGTACTGGGTGACCGACACGCCGATCACCGACGCGATCGGCCCGGCCACCAGGGCACCCACCGGCATCGCCATCACCGAGCCGAGGGCGTCGTAGGAGGAGACCCGGGCCAGCCGCTCCGGCGGGATCCTCCTGGCCAGCGCAACGGTCCACTGCACCATCATGATTTCCATCGTGATGCCGAGGCCGAACGAGGACAGGCAGACCACGGGAAGCGGCCAGAGCATGGCCAGCGATACCGGGGAGATCGCGATGGCCCCGCCGATCACCACGACGAACAGCATGGGCCGCCGCGGGCTGAACCGCAGCGATACCAGGCCGCCGACAATAAGGCCGACCGACTCGGCGGCAGTGATCGCGCCCCATGCGGCCGGGCCGCCGAGGTGCGTTTTGGCCACCACGGGGCCGAGTACCTGGAACGCCCCGTACCAGGCCATCAGGATGACGCCGAACTGCGCAACGATCGCCCACAGCCAGGTGTGCGAGCGGAACTCCGACCAGCCGTCACGCAGATCGCTGAGCATGCCCGAGTGATGCGCCCGCTCGACGGCGGCCGCGCGTATCCGTAGCAGCGGCGGGATCGTGCCGACCATACCGACTCCGCAGGCAGCCAGTGCCCAGCCGGGCCCGAACGCGGCAACGCAGACACCGGCCACGACGGCGCCGCCCATCTGGCCCCCGTTCATCGCCATTCGGCTCAGCGCACTGGCCTGCTGCATCTGCTCCGCCGGAACCACCCTGGGCAGGAGTGCCTGCGACGCCGGGTAGAAAATCGCCATGCCGGTCCCGGTCAGCGCCTCCAGCAGGATCATCTGCCACAGCCGCGGCTGGCCGGCCAGCACGAGTATCCCGAACGTTCCCTCGCCGAGCGCGATCATGATGTTCGCGGCGATGATGACCCGCTGCGGCGGTATCCGGTCCGCGACGACCCCGCCGAGCAGCGTGAAGATCAGCGCTGGCGCGATCTGCGCGGCCAGAACGTAGGAGAGCTCGGCAGTCGATCCGGTCGCGTCCAGCACAGCGAACGAGACACCGACGAGAGAGAACCCGAACGCCGCGGGCGCCAGCAGGCGCTCGGCGAGCAGAAGCCGGAAATCGCGGAAGGCGAGAACAGGAAAGCGGCGCATGAGCGCACGCGCAAACATCGACTTACGTCCGATCTGTCTTGGGCCGAGGCGGGTCTGTCTTGGGGCCGCGGCGGGATCCGATGCTAGCCAGGCAGGCTCCGGACCAGCAAACCCTTTACCTGGCTGCGGCCGGCTCCCCGATCGTATTCACCTGCGCCGGGGCCAGCGGCGGGTGACAACGCCGGGCGGGCCGCTGTGATTCCCGGGCTTCAGCCGACCGCCAGGCCACGCGCCCTCTGCCACGACAGCGGCCTTGCGTTCGTCCTTGCTGTGCTGCAACCATGCTTTGATCGGGTTGGACGCAGTTGGTGCTGCCCTGCTCGCAGATGATCTCCTGCTTGAAGGGGAGACACTTCAGTCTGTCTGGCGCTACGCCATCGTCCAGCTTCTTGACGACTACTCACATGATCTTGCCCGGGCCGGTGCCTCGGTCGCATCCCAGCGATTTGATCGCGAGCCGCCGACGACGCGTTCCGCCGAGGTGGATGCCGCGCTCGCCGCATTGGCGGAGTACCTCGCCCGGCGTGACAACTGGCCGCTGCCCTCCTGGGCGCGCAAGCCAGGGCGGTATTCTGCCCAGTGGTGGTTCGTGACGCCACTGCGCGGGATGCACCCAACCGCACTTCAGGAGTCCCCTCCGTCCTTCCGCACCAGGGGGGTCTTCATCACCCTCGGCGCTCTGAGCCGGGTATGACTCGGGGCCCGCTCTCCGCCGATGACATCCGCCGGTTGTTCGGAGAACTTGCATCTGAACTCGATGCAGCCGGGCAGCGGGCGGAGATTTTCCTCGTCGGCGGGGCCGCGATCGCGTTGTGCTTCGACGGACGGCGTATTGTCTTCCGTCGGCCGACGCTGGCCAGCCGCACTGAGCATCTTGTCCGGCCATCAGACCTACACGCCACGCGGGACCGTGTGTCCGGTCGATCGCGTGACTTTGTCCGCCTCGGTCGCGGCTCGATCAGGCGACGAAGATCTTCTGGCGGTGCCAGTCGAGGTACTTGCGTGCCGGAGGTTCGGCGTCTGCTGGCAGCAGCAGCACATCACGCAGTGGCGGGCGGCCGTAGTACTGCCGGGCCATCGGGTCGGCCCGGACGGCTTCCGCCAGCGGGCGGGCTACGTGGATGCGGAGCCCGCCGTTGACCGTGAGCAGGCCGGTATCGAAGGCGACATCGTGCGCGGGACAGGCGGCCAGGCCGTTTCGGTGATCGAGACGCTCGCCAGACGTGCTGTCCTTCCATGGCTTGATGTGGCCGGCCAGGAGCATGCGTTTCGCCCCGAATGCGGAGGGTGCCAATCCGCAGAAGACGCACCTGTCTCCGCAGTTTCGCAGCACATGAAGGGCGAAGACGTGTTGCCCGACCCGGGCTGCCGCCATCAGGATCCGCTCGGTCTCCTGCTCGGACAGGCCCCCCTCCGGTGCGTGGCGCGCCAGTTGCGCGCTCAGGCTCGCCTCCATCGTGGAGAGGTCAAGTTCCTCCTGACCGAGCAGGGTCAGTTCACCGCCGTGCTCGAAACCGAGAAAGTCTGGCAGGACGTCAGGGCCGATTCCCTGCGTGCGGGCGGCATGCAGGATCGTCCGGTAGACATGCGTGAAGCGCCTAGGGTCATCCCGCAACACGGCACCGGCGAGAGCGTCCCACCGGGCTCCGTGCGAGCGGGAGCCATCCAGGTTGGCCATTTTCGCCAGCACACTCGATGGCCTGCGCGAAAACAGGCGGGCCAGCGCCGGGACTGGCTCCGGCGCACGGTGTGCCGTCGAGCCGCCGTAATGCCGGTGGTTGATCAGGAACGACGCGGCGAGGCAGAGCAGCGTCTCCACGGGCGTGAACGCCACCTGGCGTTCGCCGGGCGCGACGCCGCGGCGGTGCAGCAGGGCACCGAACTGCTCGCTGGCCTGGCCGACCGTCAGGTCCAGGTAGTCCGCGAGGTCCGCCACAAATGGTGACGTTACTCGCCGGCCACATCGCGGCGGGTTCTTTGAGATCGTGGAGGATCCGCACCCTCTGGCCGGCCAGATCCTCCACGATCATGGAAGATGCTCGGCATGACGATTCAAACGGGCCAGCAGTCTGCTGCCAGCCCCGGTCCGCCGCCGCAGATGCGGCCCGCGCTGGCCGCGTTGCGCGAGCAGCCGATTCCGGCCACCAGCAAGGGGTTCGGCCGATTCGGAGCCGGCGTCACCGCAGCCACAGCCACAGCCAACGGGACCACAGCCGACGGCACCCCCGCCGACGGCACCCCTGCCGACGGCACAATAACTTCGGCCGGCCTGGCTGAACGCCGCCCGTACCTGCTCGGCCCGGACTTCATGCTGCCGGTTCTCGTCCTGCGGGAGGCAGCACTGCGGCAGAACATCACGGCGATGGCCGGTTACTGCGCATCGGCCGGGGTCGGGCTGGCGCCGCACGGCAAGACCACCATGGCGCCGCAGATCATCGCCCGTCAGCTTGCGGCCGGTGCCTGGGGCATGACGGCGGCGACCATCGCCCAGGTCCGGGTCTTCCGCGCCTTCGGCGTGCCGAGGGTGCTGATCGCCAACGAGCTGGCCGACCGCGGCGGGATCGAGTGGCTGGCTGCCGAGCTAACAGCCGATCCCGGCTTCGAGTGCTACGCCTACGTGGACAGCGCGGCGGGAGTAACGCTCCTGGACGGGCTGCTGCGCGCGGCCGGCGCCCGGCGGCCGCTGCCGGTCCTGGTCGAACTCGGCCAGCCGGGCGGACGCACCGGCTGCCGGAGCATTGACGAGGCGCTCGCCATCGCCCGGATCGTCCGGTCCACCAGCTCGCTGCGGCTGGCCGGCGCGGCGGGCTTCGAGGGGAACATTAACGCCGGCAGCGCCGCCGCCACCGTGACCGCCGTCGCCGCGTTCTGCCGGGAGCTGCGCACGCTGGGCGACCTGCTGCCCGTCGACCCAGCCGGCACCCCGCACATTGTCAGCGCCGGCGGCAGCGCGTATTTCGACATCGTGGCGGGAGAACTCACGGCCGTCCGGGCTGGCCGCCGCAGACCCGAGGTGCTGCTCCGCAGCGGTGCCTACGTAACTCATGACCACGGCCTTTACGCAGCCATCGGCCCCGGTCCCGGCCGGCCAGGCCGGACTGGCCCGGCGCTGATGCCCGCGTTCGAGTTGTGGGCGCCTGTCCTGTCCCGGCCTGAGCCGGGCATCGCGGTGGCGAGCGCGGGCCGCCGTGACGTGGGATTCGACCAGGGCATGCCGGTGCCGATCCGGATCCGGCACGCGGACGGGCTGGAAACGCCCGCGGGCCGGCTGCTGGTCACCAAGCTCGACGATCAGCACGCGCACCTGAGCGTCCCGGCCGAGTCGCCGCTCGCCCCCGGCGACCTGATCTGCCTGGGCATCTCGCACCCGTGCACCACATTCGACAAGTGGCGGGTCATTCCGGTGGTAGACGAGGAGTACCGGGTAATCGAAGCCATCCACACGTTCTTCTGAGCAGACCTAACGCTGGCAGACCGAACGCTGAGCCGGCCGAACGCTGAGGTGGCGTCACATGACGGCGAGCTGCCCGCCGTCGATGACCAGCGCCGCGCCGTGGATGAACGATGCGTCGTCGGACGCGAGGAAGGCGTAGGCGGCGGCGACCTCCGCAGCCTGACCTACCCGGCGAAGCGGGATGCGGTCCCTGGCGTACGCCTCCTCGAAGTCATCGCCGCCGATGCCAGCCGCGATGGCGGCGTTCAGCGGGGTACGGATGTATCCGGGGCAGAGCGCGTTCACCCGGATGCCGTAGCAGCCAAGCTCGACGGCCATGGTCTTGGTCAGCAGCAGGACACCGCCCTTGGACGCGTTGTAGTGGGCGTAGTCCTCCTCGCCAGCGATTCCGTTGGTCGAGCACATGTTGACGATCGCGCCGCCGGTGCCCTGCTGCTGCAGCAGCCTGCTGACGGCCTGGGCAACCAGGAACATGCCGCGCAGGTTCACCGCGATGATGCGATCCCACTCCCCCGGCGTGATGTCGAGGAAGGCGCTGCGCCGTGACGTGCCCGCGTTGTTGATCAGGATGTCCAGGCCGCCGAGCGCTTCCTGCGCCGCCGCGACGATCCGGGTCACGTCCGCCTCGGTGCTGACATCCCCGGCCAGCCCGGCAATCTCGCCCCGGTGCCGCAGGCCGGCCACGGCCCCGTCCACCTCGCCGGCGTCAAGCCCGGCGATGAAAACCCGGGATTCCTCCGCGAGGAACCGCTCTGCCGCGGCCAGGCCGATCCCGCTGCTGCCGCCGCTGATCAGGACCCGCCGCCCGGCTAGTCCGCGCATCGCCGCTCCTCTCGTCCGTGGCCCTTTCCGGAGGCCAAGTTAGCGACGATCCACCATCTGGTCTATCATTCCGTCCAGCGGAATCTGGGTGAAAATGGCCTAGCGGGGGGCGGAGCGCACAGTGGACACGGATGAGTCGCCGGTAGCGAGCGTGGACCGGGCGCTGCGGATCCTTACGGTGGTAGGCAGCGCGTCCAGTGGCCTCTCGCTTGACGAGCTGTCCGGCCGCCTCGACATCCCCAAGAGCTCGCTGCACCGCATTCTGGCAGCGCTCAAGTACCGGGGATTCATCGCCCAGCCCGAGACGGCCGGATCGTACTTTCTCGGCACCGAGTTGCTGGCCACCGCGTTCCGCTTCTACGACACGCTCGACCTGCGGGCGCTCATCCACCCGCTGCTGGCCCGGCTGAGCGGGGAACTGCGCGAAACCACCCACATGGCCGTGCTGGACGGCGCCGAGGTCGTGTACCACGACAAGATCGCGGCCTCGCACACGATCACGATGACCTCAGTGATCGGGGGACGCAATCCGGCGCATGCCACCGGTGTCGGCAAGGCACTGCTCGCCTGGACGTATCCCACCGACGACGCAGTGCGGGCATGGGCCGCGCTATGGGCCCCGCTGAAGGCGGTTACGCCGAGCACGATTACGTCCGTGCCGCGGCTGGCCGAGGAGCTTGCGCTCGTGCGCGAGCGCGGATACGCCGTGGATGTGGAGGAGAACGAGATTGGCGTGCGGTGCGCCGCCGTGCCGATCTTCCTCGGACGCTCGGTCCCGGCTACCGCCGTGAGCGTCACGATGCTCGGGGCGCGGGCGGAGGCGGGCAGGCTGGCCGAGGTTGGCGACTTTCTTCGCCGGACGGTTGCCGAGTGGTCCGCCGGGCGGACAGCCTGAGCCTGGCATTGACACGGCCGGGCCGGCCTGAGATCGTCCAAGGCTAGGAATGCTATTCCGTCACATGGAACGCTGGCCGGAGGAGGGACCGTTCATGGCCAACCGCGCCGTCAGCAGCAGTCAGCCGGTCCAGCTGCCAGTGCCCATCGCGGCGCTGGGCGAGGGACCACACTGGGACGTCGCAAGCAGCGCCTTGTACTGGGTAGATGTCCCGGCTGGCCGGGTGCACCGGCTGGCTGACGACGGCGGGCACGTCAGCTGGGACGCCGGGCAGCCGGTCGGCGCGGTTGTCCCGCGGGCCAGCGGCGGACTGGTCCTTGCGGCCAGGGACGGCTTCCTGGCCATGGACACCGGCACGGGCGCGGTCACCCCGCTGGCCCCCGTCGAGGCAGACAGGCCGGGCAACCGGATGAACGACGGTTCCTGCGACCGGGCCGGCCGGTTCTACGCGGGCACCATGGCCGCCGACGAGTCCCCCGGGGCAGGCTCGCTGTACCGGCTGGATCCTGATCTCCGGCTGACCCGGCTCTTCGACGGCGTCGGGATATCCAACGGAATCGGCTGGAGCCCGGATGAGACGCGGATGTACTACGTCGACTCGCTGGCCTACCAGGTCGACGTGATGGACTACGACCCGGCGACCGGCGAGATCGGCCGCCGCCGCTGCCTCGCCACCCTGGGCAACGGCGAGGTCGTCCCTGATGGCCTGACCGTGGATGCCGAGGGCTGCATATGGGTGGCCATCTGGGGCGGCGGTGCCGTGCAGCGTTACCGGCCGGACGGCCGGCTGAAGCAGATCATCGAACTGCCCGCCGCCCACGTCACCAGCTGCGCGTTTGGCGGCAAGGACCTGGACGTGCTCTACATCAGCACGGCCGCCGGGCACGGTGCGGCAGCCGGCGCGCTGTTCGCGTGCCGGCCCGGCGTCACCGGCCAGGAGTGTCATCCCTTCCGCGGCTGACGGGCCGCCGCGGCAGCGCCACGAGTTGAAGTCCCACGAGTGAAGCGCCACGAGTGAAGCGCCGGCGCAGAGCCGGCCGAGATGCGGCACCCGCCAGAGATACGCAGATACCGGCAGAGAACTGCCGCCTGAGACGGAGGTCCCGTGACCCGCATGACGGAAGTGCCCAGGTGAAGGCGCTGGTGTTCACCGGCGCCTGCTCGGTCGAGATGCAGGACGTTCCCGAGCCCGAGCTGGCCGATGGCGATGTCCTCGTGCACGTGCGCGCGGTCGGCATCTGCGGCAGCGAGCTGCATGGCGCCCGCCATCCCGGCTTCCGCAAGCCGCCGCTGATCATGGGGCACGAGTTCGCCGGGACCAGCGACGGCGGTGACCGCGTTGTCATCAACCCGATGCTGTCCTGCGGCCATTGCGAGCTGTGCCTGGGCGGGCTCCGGCAGGTCTGCCGGGAGCGGCAGATCATCGGCGTGCACCGCGCTGGCGGGTTCGCCGAGCGGGTGGCCGTGCCGGGCTCCACGCTGCGCCCGCTGCCGGACTGGCTCAGCTGGGAGGCCGCGGCGATGGTCGAGCCGGCGGCGAACGCGGTGCACGCCTGGAATCTCGCCCGCGCCGGAGCCGGATCCGGAGGCCGCGCCGGAGCAGCGGGCGGAGCCGGGACAGGCGCCAGGGCCGCGGTGCTCGGCTGCGGCGCCATCGGATTGCTCTGCCTCCTCACCGCGCTGGACGGCGGGGCCGCCAGCGTGGACGTGACCGACCTGGATCCCGGCAGGCTCGCCCGGGCGCGGCAGCTCGGCGCCGCCGCCGCCGGGCCGGGGCTTGACGGCGAGTACGACGTGATCTTCGACGCGGTCGGCTCGCCAGTCACCCGCGCCGCGTCGGTCCAGCATCTGCGGCCCGGCGGGACCGCCGTCTGGCTCGGCCTGGCGGAGGATACGGCGGGGTTCGATGCGAATGCCCTGATCCGGGCGGAAAAACGGGTGCAGGGCTCGTTCGCGTACAGCGACGAGGAGTTCGCCCGCGCCGCCGAACTGCTGCGCGGCTGGGATCTGAGCTGGACATCGCCGTACCCGCTGACCGAGGGCGCGGAGATCTTCACCGGGCTGATGAACGGGGGCCTGGACCCCGTCAAGGCACTCCTCGTCCCCTGACACGCACCCGTTACCCACCGGACACGCCGAGCTTTTCTGCGACCCTTGACGCCTGCCTAACGCAGGTGGACAATCGGCCAAAGCTCTAGCAGAACGGCGATCCGTATGACGGAATTGCCGGATCTGGGCCGCCGGACGGTGAGGCCATGCCGCGCCGCTGACGGCGCGAGCATGACGAGAGGTACCCGATGAAGAGACTCGGCGTGGCAGCGTCCATCGCACTCGTCCTGCTGGCGGCCGCGTGCGGCTCGGGGGGCGCCGGCGGCTCGGCCGCGCCGGACGGTGTCGTCAACCTGGTGCTGTGGATGGGCTACACCCCGCCACCGCCGGCCAGCCAGGGAGCGGAGTACGAGTCGCTGAAAGGCCTGATCGCTGACTTCACCAGGCTGCACCCGAAGATCCACATCAAGATGGAGTACGTCGACAACGACTACGCGCTGCAGAAAGTGACCGTTGCGCTGCAGGGCAACGAGCAGCCGGACATCTCCTACCAGTACGGCACCAACATGCCGCAGGTCGCCCAGGCACCCGAAGTAGTCAACCTGACCAAGATCATCAAGCAGCCGGCCTACGGCTGGAGCGACTTCACGCCCGGCGAGCGAGACGTCGCTACCGTCGGCGGCAAGGTCCTCGGCATCCCGGCCCTGGTCGACAACCTGGCGGTGGTCTACAACAAGACGCTGTTCGCCCAGCACCACCTGGCGACCCCCGGGCCGGACTGGACCTGGAGCCAGCTGGTCGCCGACGCGAAGGCCATTTCCGACCCGGCGAAGAAGATCTTCGGCCTCACCTTCCCCGCTGACGGCAGCGAGACCACGGTCTGGGAGTACGAGGCAATGCTCTGGGAGGCCGGCGGTCATCTGCTCAACGCCAGCGACAGCAAGGCAGCCTTCAACTCGGCCGCTGGGGTGCGCGCCCTGACCATGCTGCGGCAGATGCAGCAGGCCCACTCTCTCTACCTGGACTTCCATCCCGATGCCGGGACGAGCGAGAGCCTGTTCAACTCCGGCAAGCTCGGCATGATCATCACCGGGCCATGGGACCTGTCCAGCTTCCCCGCCGTGCACTACGGCGTGCAGATCATGCCGTCGTTCAACCCCGGCGGCAGCCACCAGACGATCTCCGGGCCGGACAACTGGGTCGTCTTCAACAACGGCCCGGCCCGGGTCAAGGCCTCCCTGCAGTTCCTGCAGTTCCTGGTCCAGCCGGCCAACCTGCTGAAGAACTCGCTGGCCACCGGCGACCTGCCGACCAGGCTGTCGGTGCAGAAGCTGCCCGGCTTCGCCGAGTTCAACAAGAAGTACCCGGGCGCCGGGCTGTTCGCGCAGAACCTGCATAACGTGCTCCAGGCACGGCCGCAGATCCCGCAGTACCCCCGGATATCCGCAGCCCTCGGCCGGGAGGTCGTCGCGGCGCTGCTCGGCCAGGCGAGCCCGCAGGCGGCCCTGAACTCGGCGGCGCAGCAGGCCAACACCTACCTCGCCACGCCGGGCGGGTGACAGCGGCCCCGGCGGCGGCCAGCCGGCCGCGCACCCGCCGGATTCGCCGGATACTCGAATCCGAGCACCTGTCTGGCTGGGCGTTCGCGTTCCCCGCGGTATTCCTGATCTTCGTGTTCGGTATCGTCCCGCTGATCTGGTCAGCGCTGCTGTCGTTCCAGCAGACCAACCTGATCTCGCCGCCGCACTGGATCGGCGTGGCCAACTTCCGGGCACTGGCCAGCGACCCGCTGTTCCGCCAGTCGGTCATGCACAGCCTGGTCTACACGGCGCTCTTCGTGCCGATCTCGGTCGCGGGCGGCCTGTTCACGGCGATCGCGCTGAACCGAAAGATCCGCGGCGTCCGGTTCTACCGCACCGCCGTCTTCGTGCCCGTCATCCTGTCCACCATCGCGACCGCGATCATGTTCCTGTGGCTGCTCGACCCGAACTTCGGCCTGGTCAACTTCCTGCTGGGCGAGATCGGCCTCGGGCCGTACGGGTTCTTCGACAGCGCTAACGGCGCCCTCTACTCCATCGTCGGGATGACGGTGTGGGGCTGGCTGGGCTTTGACGTGATCGTCTACCTGGCGGCTCTGCAGGGCATCCCGCCGACGCTGGTCGAGGCAGCGGAGATCGACGGCGCCCGGACCTGGGGCATGTTCCGCAACATCACGCTGCCGCTGCTCGGACCGGCGACGCTGTTCCTGGTGGTGTGGTCGTCCATCAACGCCCTGCAGCTCTTCGACGAGGTCTACTTCCTCACCAAGGGCGGTCCCGGCACCGCCACCTACGTGGTCGTCTACTACCTCTACAGCCTCGCCTTCAACGACGGGGTGGCCGGCTATGCGGCAGCCATCGCCTATGTCCTGCTCGTCGCGATCATGAGCCTCACCCTGGTGCAGCTCTGGGTCGGCAAGCGGCTCGTCTACTACGCATCATGACCAGCAGCAGCGTCCCCGCAGCCCGCGTGCCCGCGCAGGAGCCCGGAGAAAAGAAAGGGGCAGAACGGGGCAACCGGGCCAACTCGCGACGACAGCGCGAATCGTCCGGCGGGTTCCTGTTCAGCCCCTGGCACCTGGTGCTGATCCCGATCGCGCTCGTGATGCTGGTCCCGATGGTGTGGATGCTCGCGACGTCGCTGGAGACGCTGAACGAGACCCGGCATTTCCCGCCGATCATCTTCCCGCACACGCTGCGCCCGGCCAATTACTCGGACGTGCTGACCCAGGCGCCGTTCGCCCGCTGGTTCGTCAACACGATGATCGTGACCGTCGTGACGGTGGTCGGCAACCTGCTGTTCTGCAGCCTGGCCGGCTACGCCTTCGCCCGGATCAAGTTCTTCGGCCGCGAGATCGTGTTCGTGATGATCCTGGCCACGCTGATGATCCCGTTCCAGGTGGTGATGATCCCCACCTTCATCATCGTCAAGGACCTCGGGATGATCAACACGCTGTACGCGCTGATCGTGCCGAACCTGGCCGGGGCATTCGGCATCTTCCTGCTGCGGCAGTTCTTCCGCACCCTGCCGGTCGAGCTGGAGGAGGCAGCCAGGATCGACGGGGCCTCCCGCCTGTCCGTGCTGTTCAAGATCGTCCTGCCGCTGTCCGGCCCGGCGCTGGCGACCCTCGCCGTGATCACGTTCCTGTGGACCTGGAACGACTTCCTCTGGCCGCTGATCACGATCTACACGCCGAACAACATGACGCTCCAGCTCGGTCTCGCGACGTTCGAGGGAACGCACCAGACGAGCTTCAACCTGCTGATGGCCGCCAACGTGATGAGCATGCTGCCGGTGCTGCTGCTGTTCTTCCTCGCGCAGCGCTACTTCATCCGCGGGATCGCGACGTCGGGACTGAAGGGCTGACATGGCGGACGTGGCATTCGAGAACGTCAGCAAGGAGTTCCCCGGCGGGACGTTCGCCGTCGACGACCTGACGCTCGGCATTCCGGACGGGGAGTTCCTCATCCTGGTCGGGCCGTCCGGCTGCGGGAAGACGACTGCGCTGCGCCTGATCGCCGGCCTGGAGAAGCCGACGGCGGGCACGATCCGGATCGGCACAGAGACGGTGAACGGCATCTCGCCGCGGGACCGGGACATCGCGATGGTGTTCCAGAACTACGCGCTGTACCCGCACATGACCGTGTACCGGAACCTGGCGTTCGGGCTCCGGGAACGGCGGACGCCCAAGCGGGAGACCGACCGGCGGGTCCGCGAGATCAGCTCGGTGCTGAGCCTGGACGAGTTGCTGAAGCGCCGGCCTGCCCAGCTGTCCGGCGGCCAGCGGCAGCGGGTGGCGATGGGACGCGCCCTGGTGCGCGAGCCCAAGGTGTTCCTGCTGGACGAGCCGCTGTCGAACCTGGACGCCAAGCTGCGGGTGCAGATGCGGGCCGAGCTGAAGCGGCTGCATAAGCGGGTGGGCATCACCACGGTGTACGTGACCCACGATCAGGTCGAGGCGATGACGCTGGCCGACCGGATCGTCGTGATGTCGGCGGGAAAGGCCCAGCAGATCGGCACGCCGCAGGAAGTGTTCTCCCGGCCGGTGAACCTTTTCGTGGCCGGCTTCATCGGCAGCCCGGCGATGAACCTGCTGCAGGGCCGGGCCGGGCCGGCTCCGGACGGGATCGGGAAAACGCAGGTCACCGCCGGTGAACTGTGCTTCGAGCGGGCGGGCGTGCCGAGCGGCGATGTGGTGGTGGGAATCCGCCCCGAATCGATGGTGCCCGGCGGCGAGGACCTGCCCGGGCCGTCGCTCGACCTCGAAATCGAGCTGGTGGAGCCGCTGGGCGAGTCGGCTCTGGTGCACGGCACCGTCGCCGGAACGGCGGCGCGCAGCGGGGCCGAGGAGGAGCAGGCGATCCTGATCGACGAGACATCACGCGCCCAGGTGACGGCGATCTTCCCGGCCTCGCTGCAGTCCCGCACCGGTGACCGGGTGCGGGTGCGGGTGGACCCGGAGCGGATCTACCTGTTCGATGCGGCAACCGGCGAGGCGATCTGGCCATGACTGACGAGGCGGAGGCGACGGCGATGGGAACGACCACAGCGACAGGCACGGGGGGCACGACAACGGGGGCACGACAGTGACGGCCACCGGCGCGACGGCGAGAGGCGCAGGCGCAGCCGCGCCCAGGATCGTGATCGTGGGCGCGGGCGGCTGGGTGTTCCCGGTAGAGCTCACCAGGGACATCCTGTCGTTCCCGGCGCTGAGCGGCTGCACCCTCGTGCTCTACGACATCGACATCGACGCGGCCGCCAAGACGGCGAAGGCGGCCGAGCAGCTGATCGAGATCGGCGGGCTGGCGGCCAGGGTGGAGATCCCGGCCGACCTGCCGGCCGCGCTGCGGGGTGCTGACTTCGTGCTGACGGTGTTCCAGGTGGGAGGGGTCCGGGCCTACGCCCATGACCTGCTGATCCCGCGCGAGTACGGGATCGACCAGATCGTCGGCGACACGCTGGGGCCTGGCGGCGTCTTCCGCGGGCTGCGGACGATCGAGGCGCTGCGGGTGGTGGCGCAGACCATGCTGGCCGAGTGCCCAGGCGCGCTGCTGCTGAACTACACCAACCCGATGTCGCCCAACATCTGGGCTACCGACCTGCTCGGCGTCAACGTGATCGGGCTGTGCCACAGCGTGCAGAACACCGCTGAACTGCTCGCGCACGAACTCGGCGTGCCGCTGGAAGAGGTGACCTTCGACTCTGCCGGGGTGAACCACACGGCATGGTTCACCACCTACCGGCGCGGCGCCGAGGACCTGATCCCGCGGATCAGGTCGGTGATGCGGGCCAGGTACCTCGACGAGACCGAGCCGCTGCTGCCCCGCTCCGATGACCCGTACGAGAGCATCGAGCGGGTGCGCGCCGAGCTGATGGAGCTCACCGGCTTCTTCCACACCGAGTCCAGTCATCACGCGAGTGAGTACTGGGCCTGGTTCCGCAAGACCCCGGAGCTGACCAGCCACTACCTGGACCGGCACTGGGACAACCTGCAGATTTCCAGCACCGTCGACAAGGAGCAGACCGACCAGGAGTTTGTCGACGAGGCACGTCGCGACGGCATCCTGCACGGCGGCGAGTTCGCCGCGCCGATCATGGACAGCGTGGTCACCGGCACGCCGCGGATCGTTTATGTCAACGTCCGCAACGACGGCCTGATCACGAACCTGGCGCCGGACGCGTGCGTCGAGGTGGCCTGCGTCGCCGACCGGGCGGGCGTCCGGCCCATCCGCTATGGCGCGCTGCCGCCTGCCTGCGCGGCGCTGAACGAGGTGCAGATCGCCGTGCAGCGCCTGACGGTGCGAGCCGCGATGACCGGCAGCCGCGAGCTCGTGCACGCCGCCGTCGCGCTGGATCCGCTCACGAGCGCCATGTCGACGCTGCCGAAGATTCACGAGATGACGGACAAGATGCTGGCCGCCGAGGCCGAGTGGCTGCCGCAGTTCGGGCCGTCGGCGCGGCGCTACGCAGGCGACGGCTATCTCGCCGGGCCCCGGCAATGATCCGGCCAGCCGGACGGCGGATCCGGCTGCCGGCGGCGGCCGCCGTGACCCTGGCCCTCGGCCTCACCGCGGCGGGCGCCGCCCCTGCCGCCACGGCCGCGACCGGGGCATCCGCGGCCAGCGGGGTATCCGCGGCCAGCGGGGCGTACGGGACCATGGCAGCATCTGGGACAAAAACAGCGCGAGTGACAGCGAGGACAGAAGGGGCAGAGGCGACAGCAAGGACAGGAGGGACAGCAGAGGCAACGGTTCCGGCTGACGCGAGACCGCTCGCCGCGACCGCGTCCCTGGCGGACATCGCAGCGCCGGTCGCGCGCGGGGGACTGCGGATCATGGGCAGCCTGCGGGACGGCGGGGTCGTGCACGCGAGCGGGCTCTCCTGGCGGCCTGGCCGGCTGTCACGCGGCCAGCGGCTACTCAGCTTCGAGGTCAGCTACGGCTGGCGTGCATGCGCGCGGCGCCACGCAGGCTGCGTGAACGCGGCGGACAGGACGGCGACGCCGTTCGCGGCCCGCCGTTACATCGTCGGTCACGCCGACACGGGGAAGCATCTCCGGCTGAACGAGACGGCAGCCGAAGTCGTGGAGACCAGCCCCGCGGATTTTTCGTTCAAAGTTATTCGCGACTCCGTCTCTTTTACGACGCGCGCTACCGTGCGGGCCTTCCGCCCCGGCAGGCGGCCGGTCACCGAGTTCGTCAACGGCCTGCCCGAGCACCGCACCGGGTCGGCGGAGGAGTACTTCGAGGTCGACCCGCCGCACTACAACGCCGCGGACGGAAGGCCCGCGCAGCGGTACCGGATCGATGGCCGGGCCTGGCGGCCGCTGCCGAGTGACCGCGTCTTCTACACCGGCAAGCTCCGCACCGGACGGCACCGCGTGGCCGTGCGGACCTCGAACCGGGCCGGGACGACGATCCGCAGGTTCGGCTGGCGGGTCGTTCCGCTGCCAGCGCCGAGGCCGTGCCGGCGGCCGGCCGGCCAGTCCTGCTGGTATCCCCCGCATCTGGACAGCACCGGCCACCCGATGCGCTGGGACTGGCAGATCGGCCGGGTCATCCCGCTGCAGCGCACCGGCGCGAGCGCGGTCGACATCTACGACATCGACGGCTTCCTCACCACCCGCCGCGAGGTCCGCCAGATCCACACCAGCTGGCAGGCCAGCACGCTGGCGCACCCGAAGGCAGTCTGCTACCTGGACCTGGCCTGGGAGGACTACCGGCCCGACGCCAGCCCGGCGCCGCGCGGCAGGTACTTCCCGGCCGCCGCGCTTGGGAAGGTCTACTACGGCTACCCGCAGGAGCGCTGGGTGGACTTCCGCCAGCTCAACGAGCTCAAGCCGATGCTGAACGAGCGCATCAGCATGTGCGCAAGGAAGGGGTTCGACGCCGTCGAGCTTGACGACATCGACAGTTTCGATCCCGCGTCCACCACCGGATTCCACCTCACCCCCGGTGACGGCCAGAACTTCCTCGCGTACGCCTTCAACCTGGTGCACCGCTACGGGATGACCGTGCTGTGGAAGAACACCCCCGGCCTGGCCTGGTGGGGCGTCAAGTACACCGACGGGGCGATCGTGGAGGAGTGCTACGTCTACCACGAGTGCTTCGCCTCCTGGCAGCGCGGCAGCAGGCAGGACGGGATCACCTGCTCGAAGCTCACCGGCCGGACGCCGTGCGGCTGGGACGTCTTCACCGCCGACAAGACTGCGAAGCAGCCGATCGGCAAGTGGGTCGGCGAGGCCGAGTACCAGCAGGACAGGTACGTCTGCAGCCCGGGCACCCAGTGCCCGCGCAAGCGGGAGTTCGCCACCTTCTGCCGCCGGGTCTACGCGCCCGCCAACGGGTTCGCGGCGGTCAAGTTCGACGTCGACCTGAACGGCAAGATGTTCTACCCGTGCCCGAAGGGAACGTGAGCCCTCGCAGCTCATGGTGGTGAATCCCCCCGGAGCCCGGGCTCATGGTGGTGAATCCCCGGATTGAGCACCTTCTATGGTGAGCGCTCCGGGGTTTCACCACCTTCACGCGGGGACGGTTATGGTGCCGTTGTTTCTGATGGGAACTGAGTGGCGGACGGGACATTTGTGACTGCCGCCGGGACGGGCGGGGCGCTGGTTTTCCTCGTCCATCGGTGGAGCGCGGCGCGTAGCTGATCGGGATCGATGGGCTTGGTCAGGTAGTCGTCCATGCCGGCCGCGAGGCAGCGCTGCCTGTCCTCGGCAAGGGCGCCGGCGGTCATGGCGATGATCGGGATGTGCTGGCCGGGGCGCTCTTTGCGACGCAGCTCGGCGGTGGCGGCGTAGCCGTCCATCTTGGGCATCTGGCAGTCCATCAGGATGGCCTTGTATGGCCGGGTGGTGGCCAGCTTCACGGCTTCGATCCCGTTGCGGGCGATGTCGACGCCGTAGCCGAGAATACTGAGGTTATCCGCGGCGACCATCTGGTTGATCTCGTTGTCCTCGGCTAGCAGGACCACGCCCCGGTCGACCCGGGCGCGGTTGCCTTCCGGTCTGGGCGGGGCCCGCCGGGCCGCAGCGGCGGCATCGGGGTCGAGGATGTCGAGCAGGCAGTTATATATCTGTGACGGGCAGAGTGGCTTGGGCAGCACGGCCACGGCGCCAGCGGCAGCGGCGGCTTCATCGTCGGTGTAGGTGCCCGAGGTGAGCAGGACGAGCTTGGTGGCGGCCACGGCGGGGTCGGCGATGATCTGCTGGCTGAGGTGGACTCCGTTGAGACCGGGCATGTGCTGGTCGACGACGGCCACGGCGAAGGGCTGGTGCTGCTCGGCGGCGTCGCGCAGCAGGTCCAGCGCGGTGTAGCCATCAGCCACCGCCGTCGGGTCCATTCCCCAGGCGCTGGCGTGCTCGCTGATGAGTTGCCGGCAGGTGGCGCTGTCATCGACGATGAGCAGCCGGCGGGCGGACAGGAAGCTGCCCGGCAGGACCCGGGAGGCGGGCGGGTTGGGTTGCGGCGCGAGCGGGATGGTGAAGGAGAACTGGCTGCCCTGGCCGGGCCGGCTCTGCACGTCGAGCTGGCCGCCCATCAGCTCGACGAGCTGGCTGGCGATGGGCAGCCCGAGCCCGGTGCCGCCGAACTGGCGGTTGGCGGAGGCGTCGACCTGGGCGAAGGCCGTGAAGAGGCGCGGCAGGTCGTGGGGGGCAATCCCGATGCCGGTGTCGATGACGGCGAAGCTGACGCGCGGCCCGCCGTCGGGAGCGTCAGCCACGGGCGTGGCACGGATCAGTATTTCGCCGTGCTCGGTGAACTTCACGGCGTTGCCCAGCAGGTTGAGCAGGGCCTGGCGGAGCCGGCCGGCATCGCCGCGCACGGCGACGGGAAGCCGGGGCGGGTAGTAGCCGACGATTTCGAGTTCCTTGTCGCGGCCGGCCTCGGCGGCGACCTGGACGACTGATTCGAGCAGCGCGTCGAGCTCGAAGTCGGCCTCGACAATGACGATCTTCCCGGCCTCGATCTTGGAGAAGTCGAGGATGTCGTTGATGATGGTGAGCAATGCCTGGCCGGAGCTGCGGATCGCCCGGGCGTAGCGCTGCTGGGCCGGCTGCAAGGGGGTGTCCAGCAGCAGGGCGGTCAGTCCGATGACGCCGTTCATCGGGGTGCGGATCTCGTGGCTGACCATGGCGACGAACTGCGACTTGAGCTGGGCCGCCGCCAGTGCCTCGTCGCGGGCGCCGGCCAGCGCCTGCTCGGCCTGCCTGCGCTCGCTGACGTCGCGGGCGATGGAGGCGGCTCCGACAACTGTCCCGCTGCTGTCACGGATCGGTGAGATGCTCACCTCGACCTGCCGGAGGGTGCCGTCCTTGTGCAGCCGGACTGTGTCGCGGTGGCCCGCCGCTATGCCCCGGCTAACGCGGCCGAGAATTTCCTCCATCTCGCCGGGCCGCTCGGGTGCGGTAATCAGGCGGATGGACTGGCCGACGGCTTCCACGGCCCGGTAGCCGTAGTTGCGTTCGGCGGCGGCGTTCCAGCTGATGATGGTGCCGTCGAGGGTCATGCCAATGATGATGTCCTCGGTGCTGTCAACGATGGCGGCCAGCAGGGACCGGGCCTGGTCGGCCTGACGCTGCTCGGTGGTGTCCCGGGCCACCGCGTAGACCGTGTCGCTGTCCGGGATCGGGGTGGCATTCCAGCTCAGCCACCGGTATGACCCGTCCCGGCATCGGTAGCGGTTGTCGAACGCCACCGTGATCTTGCCATCGGTCGCCTGAGCGGCTGCCTCGGAACCGGTCCGGCCGACGTCGTCGGGATGGATGAGCTCCAGGTAAGGCCTGGCGCACAGTTCGTCGATGGTATAGCCGAAGGTGCGCTCCCAGGCTGGGTTCAGGCGCTTGAAGTAGCCGTCGGTCCCGGCGATGCACAGCAGGTCGGTGGAGATGTCGAAGAAGTGGTCCAGCTGGTCGGCGGCGCGCCGCCGTTCGGCCTCCACGCGGTTGTGCTCGGTAAGGTCCCGGTAGGTGCCGACGATCATCCGCAGCCCGGCCTCGTTGCGCACCGGAGCCGTCGTACTCGCCACTTCGATGTCTGTGCCGTCTGGACGGCGGATGATCATGTCGAACTCAATGTCGGACTCGGCAGTCAGCGCGGCAGCGACCCTTGCCGCTCCGTCAGCCAGTTGCGCTGACGACCACCATGGATAAGGCGGTTTGAGGCCGATCACGTCGCGAGCGGAGAATCCGGTGATCTCGCACCAGCGCGGGTTTACCTGCAGCACCTCACCGGCCGGGCCGAGGGCGATGACCCCTTCGCGCAGCGAGCGCAATACCGTCTGGCTGAAGTCACGCTCGTCGCTCAGCGCGTGGCCTGCCCGGTCCAGCGCCGCCCCAGCCCGCTGGAACGCCAGGTACAACGCCACCAGGACCGCCGTGGCAGCGACCGCGAAGGCCCACCCATCGCCGACGCCCAGGGTCGACCTGCCCATCGCGGGAATCACCACGGCGAGCAGCAAGAGACCGGCCACGGCCGGGATCATCCATCGCAGCGTCGCCGCGCCGGGGCCATGCCCGGAGAAGACATGCGCCGTCTGCCGGTCCGGCCGGCAAGCCAGGATGCCCACCGCCAGTACCACGAAGGTGACCGTAGAGCCCAGCGCGATGCCGGAAGTCTGCGCAGTGCCGTGCCGCAAGTAGCTGACGCCGAAGACATAGCCGAGCGAGGCCACGCACGCTACGAGAGCCGTCGCTGGCACCAGCACCCGGGCCGGCCGGTGCCGGTGACCGGCGTCGGCATCGAGCAGCGCCAGCGTCAGGCCGGTGACAAGGAACAAGACCGCGGCATAGGGCGACGGGCGGCCAGGGACCTCATTCGTCGCCCATGCGTGCATGCGGCCGGGAAATAGAATCATGTCGATACCCGCGCTCCGGCCGGTGATGTACTCGACCAGCACCGTCGCGGCAAACAGCGCCACCAGCGTGCCCAGCAGCTGACCGGCACGACGACGGCCAGCGGCGGCGGCACCCGGGGCTACTAGCCACAGGCCGGCGCCGGCCGCGATGAACGCAGTCGCCGTGCCCGGCACCATCAGCACGCCGCCAGGGACCAGACGCGCCAAGGCCGGCACATTCAGGCCATATCCCAGCAAGGTCAGGCAGCCTACCGTGACGGCCCATGCGCTGGCCGCCACGACGACACGCGACAAGCCCGTGCCAGTTGGCTGCTTGCCTGTTATAGTCACGCTAAGCAGTATAGTGATTACTATATGTAACTAGAATCAGGCAGGGCGACAACGAGCGGATCTGATGCGGGTGCCGGAGAGCATGGAGTCAGCTCTGGCGCTGCCCGCGCAGGTGATGCACCAGGGCGCGCAGCCGCGGCTGCCAGGGCCGACCGCAGGCGCGCTCAGTGCCAGCCTGCTGTCGAAGCTCAGCCATGAGCTGCGCAGCCCGCTGGCCAGCATCGTCGGCCTGACGAAAGTCATGCTGATGAGGCTCGCCGCGGGCACGGCCGACGCCGCGACGCAGGCCAGGCAACTCCAGTTGCTCCAGGCCAGCGCGGCCTCGTCACTGGCCACCATCGAGCGGGTGGTCGATCTAGCCAGGATCGAGTCCGGACTGACCTGCCCGCTGCCCCGGCTTGTCGACTGCCGGGGCATCGTCACCGACGTCGCCGCGCAACTGCGGACGGCCGCCGCGGAGCGCGGGCCGTGCCTGTCCGTCGATGTCCCCGACCGCCCGGTGATGGTCAGCACCGATCCGGAAATCGCCGGCCGGCTGCTGCGCGAACTGGCCGGGAACGCACTGAGATTCACCGACGCGGGCGAGGTGCGCAT
Organism: Actinomycetota bacterium; assembly: GCA_003168215.1. Classification (GTDB taxonomy): domain Bacteria; phylum Actinomycetota; class Actinomycetes; order Streptosporangiales; family Streptosporangiaceae; genus Palsa-506. The sequence continues at coordinate 2,795 of PMSW01000068.1, read as the reverse complement.
CCGGCTGAAGGCTGGCGCCGGGCCGCTCGTTATCGACGTGTCCGATGACGGGCCGGGCGTCGCCGTACCCGAGCAGGCCCGCATATTCGGGCCATTCGAACGCGGCGAACTCGCCGCGGACAGCGGCGACGGCGCTGCCGGGCTGGGCCTCTACCTGGCCCGCAAGCAGGCTGAGCTGATCGGCGCGCGGCTGAGCGTGGCCAGCCAGACCGGGTCGGGCAGCACCTTCAGCATCACCTTCGCTGACACCAGCGCCCAGCCCGATGCCGGGCCGGACACCGGGCCGGACACCGGGCCCGGCACGAATCCCGGGAGCTGACAATGGCCACCGTCCTGGTCGTCGATGACCGCGCCGCTAACCGCGAGATCGCCCGCGCGACGCTCGACCACGGCGGGCACCTCGTGATCGAGGCCACCGACGGTCACCGGGCCCTCGCCCTGGCGAAAAGCAGCCATCCCGACCTCGTGCTCACCGACGTGCTCATGCCAGGCATGGACGGATACCAGTTCGTCCGCGAACTGCGCGGCGATCCGGAGACGGCCGACATACCGGTGCTGTTCTATACCGCCAACTACCGCGAGGACGAGGCACGGCCGCTGGCGACGGCATTCGGGGTCAGCCAGATCCTCTCCAAGGACGCAAGCCCGCAGGAACTGCTCGACGCCGTCGCCGTGGCACTGCACGCGGGGCCCGCGCCCGTCGCCCTCGCCGGGACCGACTTCGGCGTGCAGCACGTGGGCACGGTCAACGCCAAGCTCATGGAGAAGGTCCAGGCACTCGACGAGAGCGAGGCCCGGTTCGCGGCCATGGCGGAAGCAGCGCCGATCGGCATCGTCATCGCGGACAGCCGCGGGCTCGCCACCTACGTCAATCCCCGGCTGAGCGAAATCGCCGGAACATCCGCCGCTGAGCTGCTCGGAGACGGCTGGCTACGCTGTCTCAGCGATGACCAGCGCCAGGCCCTCAGCTCTGCCCCGGGATCCCGCCCGCCCCTGGACGCACAGCGTCACCAGGAACACCTCACGCTGCCCGACGGCCAGCAGCGGTGGCTGACCGTCCTTATCCGTACCGTCCGCGACGGCGAGCAGGCCGTGGCCGGGTTCGTCGCCATGATCGACGACGTCACCGCCGTGGTGGAGGCGGACGAGCGCAGCCGCGCCGAGGAACGCGAACGCGAGAGCGAGGCACGCCGCCGGGTCACGGCCCGCTTCGACAGCCTCGCCCGGATGGCCGGGGGGGTGGCCCACGATTTCAACAACCTCCTCAACATCGTGATGTCCTTCGACGAGTTCGTGATGGAAGCCGTCGCCGATACCAGCGGCACGCTGCTGACCGACGTGCAGGCCCGTGCCATTCTCAGTGACGTTGACCAGATCTACCGGGCCGGCCAGCGCGCCGCCCACCTCACCAACCAGCTGCTGACCTTCGGCGGCCGGGATGCGGTCAAGCCCGCCGTCGTCGACATCAACGTCCTGATCGGCGAGGTCCGCGACATGATCGGCGGCACCATCGGCCAGCACGTCACCATCACCACCCGGCTCGAGCCGCAGCTGCGCCACGTCCTCTCTGACGCCAGCCAGATCTGCCAGGTGCTGCTCAACCTTGCCATCAACGCCCGCGAGGCCATGCCAGGCGGCGGGTCCCTGTGCTTCGAGACGACCAACATCCGGGCCAGCACCAGCGGGCAAGTCGCCGGCCTGCCGGCCGGCGAATACGTGCACGTCACCGTCACCGACACCGGGCACGGCATGACGGCTGCCACCGCCGCGCAGGCCATGGAACCGTTCTTCACCACCAAGCCCGCAGGCGAGGGCAGCGGCCTCGGCCTGGCCACCTCCTACGGCATCATCAAGCAGGCCGGCGGCGAGCTGTTCATCGACTCCGCCCCCGGCCGGGGCACCGCCATCAGCATCCACCTGCCGGCCACCGCCCAGCCCGTCGTGGTGACCGAGCACGTCGTCGCCGCTGCTGCCTCCTCAGACCAGACCATCCTGGTCGCCGAGGACGAAGACGGCCTGCGGGAGGTCGTCACCCGCATACTCACCGGCGCTGGCTACCACGTCCTCGTCGCGCCCAACGGCAAGGAGGCACTGGCCATCGCCGAACGCCACGACGACGTCATCCACGCGCTGCTGACCGACGTCGTCATGCCCGTCATGAACGGCCGCGAACTCGCCGGAGCACTCCAGCGTGCCCGGCCCGGCACTCCCGTCCTCTACATGTCCGGTTACGCCGCGCCGATCATGACCGGACAAGGCCTGCTCGACCCGGGCGTCACGGTCGTCGGCAAGCCCTTCAACAAGGCCGACCTGCTCAACGCCGTCAACGAGATCCTCAGCAGGCAGGCCGAGCTGAACGCCACTACTACGCAGAGCTAGGCAGCACAGGTACAGGTACAGGTACAGGGCTAGGCGGTCGCGGGAATCGCGGGCGGCGAACTGGTCTGGTTCGATGAGACGTCGAGCCCGTCGCCTCTCTCGGGAGCCTGGTCCTGAACACGCTGTTCGCCGAAGTCCTGTCCGTCGCCCTGCTGGCGGGGGTGCTGGCCTGCGCCCTGGTGCGCCCGTGGGGCTGGCCGGAGGCAGTCGTGGCGGTCCCGGCAGCTCTGGTGGTGCTAGGCACCGGCGCGATCTCACTGGACCAGGCCCGCGCCGCGGCGGCGCGGCTGGGGCCGGTGATCGGGTTCCTGGCGGCGGTGCTGGTGCTTGCCCAGCTGTGTGACGACGAGGGGCTGTTCCGTGCGTGCGGGGGGTGGATGGCCCGCAGCGCGGCGGGGCGGCCGCGGCGGCTGCTG
>PMSW01000091.1 GCA_003168215.1 Actinomycetota bacterium | reverse complement strand
AAGGCCCGCTGCCAGGTCCCCCGCCGCGGGCCGGCCGGCATCTCGGGGGTGACCACCTCAGGATGCTCACCGTCGATCCAGCGGACCACCGACCAGCGTTCCGGGTAGTCACCGCCGGGTTCGAACACGGCGACCACCTCAGGGACATCAACCGGCAGCAAAGCCCCGAGAACCGGCAGCCACCTGGCCTCTTTCGCGATCGCCGCCGATCCCCCGGGCTGACGCGGCAGCCGGACGAGGAGATCCTCCCCGAAACGGAACAGCGCGTTCGACGAGCCACCCGAATCCAGCCGCCGGACGGGCAGGCCGACGTGGTGAGGCATCGCCCGGTCAACCAAAGCGCGAACCAGCCCGGTATCGATCGGGATTTCGTCGTCGTGGAGAACTCCGGCCACTCCGGAGTCAATCTCACCCCCCGAGACACGGGAACGGGTTATCGGACTTGGATCTCGCGCCCCCCTGCTGCTAGGCCAGCAGACAACCGCATCTGCCGCCGACAGGTTTGTCTACGTCGATTTGGCGGCGCTGCTCGGGTCGGGCGGTGGACGATGATGGCTGGTGTCGGCTTGTGAGGGGGCTCCGCAGACTAGCCGTGAGCCGGACAGCGATCCAGGCCGCGGCGTCAGCAGCAATGCTGGCCTCGGCCCGGCCGGGCCGGGCCCAGGCCGGCCCCTCTCACAACTCCGGCCCGCACCAGTGGCGGCCGCACGCACACCGCCTCCGAAACTCCTGGGCGGTTCAGACGCGCGGTTAGCCTGCTCCTGGTGCAGGGGTGTCCGCCTAGCGCGGGTGATGTCCGGGAGGGATCCCCGGCCGCCGGATGCGGCGGTGGCCGGGGATCTTCGCTGCTCGATGCCGGGGTGCGAAGCGCCGTCTGGGTCCGCTGCTCAGCGGATGTACAGCTCATCGGCGTCGTACTCGGTGACGTCCATGTTCGGCACCACGTCGGTCATGCCGAGCGCCTGGAAGGCGGGAAAGAGCTGTTCGGCAGACCACCGGTCCTGGTGCGCCTTGGACTCCCAGACGGTCACCACGTGGAGCCCGTTCTCGTCCGTGCCGGCCGCCCAGGCGAGCAGGCCGTCCATGTCCTGGGGCGGGTTGTGCTTGGCGGCGACCGCGCGGAAGCCCTCGATCGTCACCCCGGGCGTCGCGGCGATGTGGATGTGTGCCATGTTGTCCTGCCTTTCCTGAGTTTGTGCTGGCAGGAAGGACGCTACGGGAAAGTCCGGAGCCGGCCATCCGGGGAATCACTCACTGGAGTACTCATTCACCGTCGGCCCGGGTACTCATGAACGGTCCGCGCCATGCTCTCCGCTGGCCCAGGCGGCGATCTGGCTGCGGTTGCGGAGCCCGAGCTTGGTCAGGATGTGCTGGACGTGGTTCTCCGCCGTCCGCTCGGAGACGTAAAGGTTCTGGCCGATCTGCTTGTTCGTCAGTCCCCGCCCGACTAGCCCGGCAACCTCGAACTCGCGAGGGCTGAGCGGTGAGTCGCTGGACGCCGCGGCCGGACGCCGGGCACGCAGCTGTTCGATCCAGGCGGTGAACGGCGCCATCCCGAGCTGTTCGGCTTCGGCCGCGGCGGCGTCCAGCGCGGCCTGCGCCTCGTCCTGGTCGCCAGGTGCCTGACGGCGGGTGAGGGCGGCGGCGAGTTCGACGCGGGCTTGCACGGCGCACCCGCGGGCGCCGTTGGCGTCGCAGATCGAGGCCGCCGTCCGCAGGTCGTCAACCGCCGGGTCGAGACGGCCCAGCGCGGCGGCCGCCTGCCCGAGCGGCAGCTCGACCGGGCCCATGTAAACCCCGGGCCCGGCGCCGTTCGCCACGTGCTGGCCGCGGAACGGCTCGAACTGCGCCGCCAGGAACTCGATGTCCTGCGTCCGGCCGAGGCTGATGGCGACCGGCAGCCCGTGTGCCCAGGCCGCCAGGCGCATCGCCGGTATCGGTGTCCAGGACCGGACGGGACCGGCCTGGGCATAGGCGGCCTCAGCGGCAGCGCGGTCGCCCTCGTGGAGGCGGATCAGCGCGAAGCTGAGCGCGGGGAAGACGGTGGCCACGCCACGGGTGGTGTCCACGGCATCCGGCCTGAGGTGGTCAGGGATCTGGTCGAATAGCTCGATCATCCCGGATCTGCCGAATCCGATGTGCAGGCCCGCCTGGCCTAGGATCACCGAATAGCCGCCGAACGCGACCGGGTGTCCCATATCGCTGAACACCTTGAACGCGTCGGCGGCCAGCCGCGTCGCTTCGGTGAAGCGACCGGTGGCCAGCGCGAGCGCCGCAGAGGTCTCCAGGAAATGCCATTGCGCGAGCGGGCCCGGAACTCGTTCCACGCAGATTTCGAGATCGGCGAGCTCACTCCGGACGCTCCTCAGCTGCCCCGTCTCAAACAGGGTGTCAATTCGCCACAGCCGGCCCCACATCTCGAGCCAGGCGCTTCCTAGGGCGTCTGCGACCTCCAGCATGCGGCTCGCCAGCACGCCCCGTTCGGCGACTCCGTCGGGGGCACAGCAAGCCAGCTGCCGGGCCCGGAGCGCGTCCACGAGCACGACCGGGTCCCCCGCCGATCCGGCGGCGGCCAGCGCGTCCTGGCTGACCTGTCCCGCCCGGTCGTACTCATCGCGGTACACCAGCGCCTGCGCGTACCGCGAGGAGACCCGGGCCCGCAAGTCGCCGGGAAGGTCATTCCCGGCCAGGGCCTGCTCGCAGATGCGGCAGATCTCACCGTCCCACTCCGGTACGCCGGTGGCCTCCATCACCAGCGCCGTGCGGGCAAGCCAGAGCCGGTCACGCTGGCGCTCGGCCCGCCGGCCGACTGCGGCCGCCGTGCGCTGTGATCCGGGCAGGTCGCCGCTGCGGTGGAGGGCTTCGGCCAGGGCGAGTTCGAGCCGGAAGCGGTCGGGGTCGCGGATCTCCCCTTCGCCGACCGACAGCGCCTGCCGGTACAGACGCACGGCCTCCTCGAACGCCAGCGATTCCGCCGCCACGCCGGCGGCCGCCTCGCACGCCGCTACCGCTACCGCCCGGTCACCGGGCAGCGATGCCTCGACCCGGTGCCGGGCGACCTCAGCCAGGTGCAGATCCAGCTGCCCCTCGTATAGAGCCTCGATCGCGTCCGCCGCGGCGGCGTGCAGCCGCCGTTGCTCCGCGGCGCTCAGCCCGGCGGCCACCGCCGAGCGGACCAGCGCGTGCGAGAACCGGTGATCACCGGGACGGTCCCCGGCCACCAGGAACCCGGCGGCCCTGCACTCGTCCAGCGGGCCGAGCAGGGCAAGCACACGTACTTCCAGGATCCTGGCCACCACGCCAGCCGAGAAGTTGTTGCCTGCCACGGCGGCGGTCCGCGCCAGCGCCCGGGCGGGATCCGACAGCTGCGCGAGCCGGTGGGCCGTCGCCTCCGCCACCCGTCCCGGCACCGGCCCGCCGCGCCGCTGCTCGGCGAGCATGCGGGCCAGCTCCCGGACCAGGAACGGGTTGCCCCCCGTTTCGGAGTGCACCTCACCGGCCTGGTCTGCCGATGCCGGCAGCCCGGCGGCGAGCAGCATATCCCCGACCGCGCCGGCGGCCAGGCCAAGAAGGTCCACCCGTTCGGTGTTGGCATCCGCCGACAGACGCGGCAGCAGCCCGGCGCTCGTATCATCATCGGATGCCGCCGACTCCCGGTAGGTCGCCAACACCAAGATGAGCGTCCCTCGCAGCTGGCGCACGACGTCGGCGAGCAAGACCGCCGACGCCTCGTCCGCCCACTGCAGATCATCAAGCACCAGCAGCAATCCGCTCCGCCTAGCCGCCTGCGCCAGCCGCCGGCGAACCTCCGCGAACATCGCGAACCGCTGGTCGCTGCCGGAATCGCCGCCATCAGCCAGCGCCGGGCGTTCGGCTTCACCGAAGACACGCGGCCACAGGCCCGCACCGGATGGGTCATCATCGGCGCCCCGGACGGCGGCCTCATCCAGCACCAGCCGCTACAGGCCATACGGCGGCAGGCTGTCCCGGTCAGCCGCCCGGGCCCACGCCACCGGCACGCCCCTCGCAGCGGCCGACGCGGCGGCCTCCTCCGCCAGCCGGGTCTTCCCGATCCCCGCCTCACCCGTGCACAGCACCAGACGGCCGCCACCCGCCAGGGCATCATCCAGCAGCAGCATGACCCGGGCCAGCTCGCGGTCACGGCCCACCATCGGCCCAGAGGCCCCGCCCCGCGCACCTTCCATCACGCAACCATAAGCCGCAGCCATCGGCACCCTAGTGGTGAACAGCACCCAGCTACCGATGCCGCTTACCCGGCGTGACAGCCATGCCAGGTTCCGGCGCCCGGAGTAAGCCGATGTGGCAGAACGCCAGCCAACTGCGGCGCCTCCAAGAGACTCGTCAGGGAAATCTACGCGGCCTGCCGACCGTAAGAGCGCCGCGCGGTCTCCGGCACCGGCTTGGCCAGCTGCGTTAGCAGCCCGCCTGGCGCGGTCAGCGACAGCCCCGCCTCCCGGTGCTGACGCATCATGTCCTTCTTCGCCTGGTGCTTAGCCGTGCTGATCGCATGATTCGGAGAGGAGTACCTGTACGGTTCCTGGACCAAGATCTTGAGGTGGCGTCCCAGCAGCACTGCCGAGTTCACCAAGAGGAAGAAGAGGAGGCAGGGACTCATGCCCTCCCTGAACGACAGCGTGGTGCTCCTGACCGGCGGGGCCACAGGTATCGGGCGGGCCATCGCCCTCGACATGGCGGCCGCCGGCGCGACCGTCGCCATCGGCGACACAAACATCGATGACGGGCAGCGAACAGTTGAGGAGATCCTGAGCGCAGGCGGCAAGGCGTCCTTCAGGTCATGCGACGTGGCCGAATCCGAGCAGGTGACCGCCCTGGTCAACGGCGCCGTCGCCGACTTCGGGCAACTCGACGTGCTGGTCAACGACGCCGGCATCTCCGGCGGGTCGCGTCGCCTCCATGAGCTCGGCATCGACGCCTGGGACCGGACGATCGCCGTCAACCTGCGCGGGACCTTCCTCTGCGCCAGGGCGGCGATCCCCCACCTCCTGCGGCGCCCGCGGAGCGCGATGGTCAACATTGCCTCCACCTACGGCATCATCGGCGCGCCGATGGCACCGTCGTACTGTGCATCCAAGGGCGGCATCGTCAACCTCACCCGGCAGCTGGCCGTCGACTACAGTCCCGACGGTCTTCGCGTCAACGCCATCTGCCCCGGGTACATCGACACGGACATGGGCGGCGGAAGGGCATCCCTGCCGCCGACCGAGCGCGCCGCCGCCCAGGCGCGGCGGGAAGCGAACGCCGCCTTGCAACCCATCGGCCGCCAGGCGCAGGCATTGGAAGTGGCCCGTGTCGCGACGTTCCTCGCATCTGACGAGGCGTCATTCATGACCGGTTCAATCGTGACCGTCGATGGCGGATGCACGGCCACCTACCGCCACGGATCCTGACGGTCCCGCGAACTCCCGCGCGAGCCGATAGCCATCACTTACCATCAGCCCAGCCATGCCCGGCGTGGCTACCGTCACAGCCGGAAGGGCGGCTGCGGTGACCTCCCGGGTGATCGACACGGGAGGACAGGCACTGGCCCGCCGGCGTCCCCCCAGAATGGAGGGAACGCACACGTATAGCCCAGCGACCTACATGGTGATCCGGAGAGAAAATCGCCCGCTCGTAGCCGATGTGCGGACACCCTCGCAGGCGAGCACGATGGTGCCGTGGCCCGGCCGACAGACAATGGAGATCGAAGTGACAGCAACCCTGAAGATGACGCATAAAGCAATCGGAGTCGAGGTCCGACGTGGCCCGTACGACATCGTGGTNNCTGGACGTCACACTCTGCAAATTCGCAGTGGCCGAAACTCCAGCCGAACTCAGACCTTCGAGGCCGCCGAGAGCCAGACCGTCGCCTTCCGATGCACCGGAAAGAGCTTTCTGCCGATCTTCCTCGCGTCCTTCGTCGTCCCAAGCCTGGCGCTCCAGCTCCGCCGTGAAGCCGATGATCGGTCTCTGTGACGACAGAGTCGCAGGCCGAGATCAACCCGGAAACAAACGCCGTACTGATGCAGCTAAACCTGAGTATCAGCGGCAGGACGACTGTGGCCTTGGGTATACCGTGACGCACGGTCATCCGCGAGTACGCGCTGGTGGTTACCAGCGCGTCCTGCGGCGCCAGCCGGCGGTGATTCGGCTGAGCAGCTGCGCTGGCGATGCGTCAGGCGATGACCCAGAACTCCCTGAAGAGCACGTGCATCTCACCCCCGACCTACGGGTCTGGCCCCCAGGCCCCGGCGGACAGATTAGAAACGAACACGCCTGGATACAGTTCCATTCGCGCACAGTAGTCCAGCAGGCGCATCGAACCGTCCGCATCTGCGCGTCATCAGCTCGACCGTCGAATTCAGTGCCTCTAGGCTCCGCGACTCAGCCGCCCGCCCAGACGAGCTCAGCTATCCAGGCCACCCTGCCCGTGCGCTGAACGAACTCTAGCCGCGAAGTGCGTGGCCCGCGGGTTCAGCGATTGAGGCGGCCCGACAGCGCCGGGCTCGTACGCTCCTGAACGTGAAGCGAGTTCTCCTGACCGGGATGTCGGGGACCGGGAAGTCGAGCGTTGTCCGTGAGCTTGCCGCCCGCGGGTTCAAGGCTGTCGACACCGACGACGGGTGGTCCGAGCCCACCCTGGACGGCCGGCAGATGTGGCGGGAAGACGCCATGAGGGCACTGCTGGCCACCGAAGACACGGACGTGCTGTTCGTCGCCGGCTGCGAAGAGAACCAGGCGCAGTTCCATGCCCACTTCGATCACATCGTTCTGCTGAGCGCGCCGCTGGGCACTTTGCTGGAGCGGCTGGCGGCCAGAACCAGCAATACCTACGGCAAGGCGCCCGAAGAACTCGACCGAGTGCGCGGTGACGTCGAAACCGCTGAGCCTTTGCTGCGGCGAGTGGCCGATCACGAGCTCCAGACAACGATCCCGCTGAACGAGGTGGTAACGGCCATCCTGCGTCTCGTCAACGAATGACAAGACGCATGCGCGTCCACCAGGATGCTCGAATACGCCCGACCCGAGACATCCTCACATCCTTTCTATGCCGCATGGCGAGCGCTCGTGAGCTGGCCACGGAGCGTGGCGGAGCCGCCTCTGGGGTGAGCGCACAGCACCGCCGTTCGGCGCGTACTGGCGACCGCCTCTGAAAGTGACCCACCCAATGCGCGCGACAACGAATGTTCTGTCGCGTTTGCGTTGGATGCAGGTTCAGGGGCTGGTCGGCTGCTTGTGTACCGACGCCTGGTAGATCTGCTTGATCGACGACTCGAGCTGGGTGTTGAACTGCTTGTCGGTCTGGTTTTCGGTCAGCCCTTCCAGAAGCGCGCGCGAGAAGCTGGCGATGAGGGTGGGATCGCGTGCGAGCCGCGCGCAGGCCTCGTCACGGCTGTAGCCACCCGACAAGGCGACGACCCGCAGGACGCGTGGGTCAGAGGCCAGGTCGCCGTACAGGCCAGGCCGGGTCGGGATGGTGATCTTCAGCATCACGGTCGCGCCCTCCGGCAGCGCCTGGACGTGCTTGGTGATTGCGTCGCGCAGCAGCGTCTCAGCCTGCTCCTTGTGCGGGCTGGAGATGCTGACTTCGGGCTCGATGATCGGCACGAGGCCGGCGGCCAGGATCCGGCTCGCGTAGGAGAACTGCTGGCCCACGATCGCCGAGATCCCGGCCTCGTCGGCGTCGTTGATCACCGACCGCATCTTGGTACCGAAGATCTGGTGCCGCTGCGCGCGCTCGAGCAGATCATCGAGGGTGTCAATGGGCTTCATGAGCTGCACGCCGTCCTGCTCGGGGGCAAGCCCCTCATCGACTTTCAGGAACGGCACCACGTTCTTCTCATCCCACAGATACCGCGCCGCGGGGACGCCACTGACGTCTCGTTCCATGGTCTGCTCGAACAAGATCGCCGCGAGAACGCGCGAGCCATCAAACGCCGGGCTGGTCAGCACGCGGGTCCGCATGGCGTGGACCAGGTCGAACATCTCGGCGTCAGAGCTGTAGCGGTCGCGCTCGACGCCGTACTCAGCCAGCGCCTTGGGCGTGCTGCCGCCGCTCTGGTCAAGGGCAGCGAAGAAGCCGCGGCCGGTCCTGACCTTCTCGGACTGGGTAACGTTCACTTTTCCTTATTCTGGCACCAGCCGTACGGGCTGGCCCCGAGGGGATGACGGGAGCGATGAATCCGGGCGGTCACGGCCGCCCCCGGGGCTGGGCGGCAGCAGGTCGCCCGGCGCCGAACGGCCCGGCCTGCGCGGCGCGGCGACAGCCTGGCCGACGGTCGATCGGCCTACCACATCCCACGAGGCTGCCGCGGCTCGCCCGGCCGCAGCTCGCATCGGCCTGGTCTCAGCGGCGATCCATTGCTCGCATAGCCGCCAGACTGGCCTGTCGAGGGCCACCCAACCAGACATCATCGGCCTACCCTACGCCGCTACCCGACCCTCAGGCCGCCGATCCACACCCCACGGACCTGGCGCACGGCGGTGATGTCGACAGTCGGATCGCCGGGCAGCAGCACGCCGCCGCGCGCATTGACGGTCGCGGCGCCTGGCTGGTCGGTGTCGTCGGTGATCAGTCCGTCCCGGACGGCGACGGTGCGCGGCGGCTTAACCGCGGCGTCGTCGAACAGCTCCAGCTGCACCCGCAGCGTGTCCCGGCAGGTCGGCCAGATCCTGCCCCGCAGCACCTGGCCAGTGCCGGTATCCGGCGCGGCCATCGGCAGCCCCCGGTCGCCAGCAGCCGGCCAATTCCGCGAAAAAATGAATATCTCAGATTAGAGCGGTGTACATCTGGTCATTGGCATCCGAGGATTCCCGTCAGCGCGGAGGTAGCCATGAAGGTCCCCGGCAGAGCCCGCTTTCCGGGGCGGCCAGCACGCCCGCCCGCGGCCGTGTTCATGGTGACGGCATTGGCGCTCGCCATGCCCGCGCTCGCGATCGGCGCCGCCAGCGCAGCACCCGCGGCCCCGGCGGCCCCCGCGGCCCCCGCTGCGGCGCCATATAGCTGCGCGCCTAACGGCCCTGCGGGCAGCCAGATGATCTACGGAACCTTCGGCGACGCCAGCGTCATCGGCTGGGCCGGGAACAGCCAGGGCACGGTGGCGTGCCTGGGCGGCAGTTTCTTCGTCGACACCAGCCCCGCCAACGCCGGGCCGGGCAGCGCCAGCACCGCCGCGGTGACCGGCACGACGTACGGCTACGGCGTGTACGACGACACCGCGACCACCTGGAAGAACGCCGACGGCTACCTGCCCGCTCTGATCACCGCGTTCCACCGCGGCGGCGCCCGCATCTCGATCACCAACTTCGGCGACAAGGTGACGATCGGCGGCCACGCCTTCGTGGTGATCTACAGCCGGGTTCAGGTGGCCAACCCGACCGGCAGCACGGTGCGGATCAACCCCGAGCCGTCGGCCGGCCTGGTGCCGCTGAACTCCGCTCCGGACGCGGTGCCCGCGCACAGCACCGTCAGCCACGACTACGCGGTGGCCGCCAACCGCTTCGGCGGCAGCTACGCCTGGCCGCCGGCGAGCGCGCTGGCCGCCGCCGGCGGGTTCGGCCAGCACTTCACGCACATGAAGGCGTACTGGGATAGCCGGCTCGCCAGCATCGCGCAGATCGTCCGGCTGCCCGATCAGAGCCTGGCCGATGCCTACCGGACCGGTTTCATCTACACCCAGATCATCCGGTCGGGCGATGAGCTGAAGACCGGCGCCAATGGCTACGACAAGGAATTCAGCCACGACGTCATCGGCATCCTGGCCAATCTGTTCACCCAGGGCTACACCACGGACGCGCACGGGCTGCTGGACCGGGCCCGGTATGTCATCGGCACCCAGACCCAGTACGACGACGGGGTGTGGACCTATCCGTGGATCTGGGCCATCTACCTGCTCAAGACCGGCGACCTGTCGTTCGTGAAGGCCAACTTCGCGACCGAGGGGCCGACCGGCAAGTCCGAGCCGAGCATCGAGGACACCGCGCACCTGATCGCCGCCGACCGGACCGGGCCCGGCGGGATCATGGAGAAGACCAACGACATTGACGCCAACGGTTACTGGACGATCGACAACTACGAGGCGTTGACAGGCCTGGCCACCTACGAATGGCTGGCGCAGAAGGTCGGCAACACCGCCCAGGCCAAGTGGGCGGCGGCGCAGTACGCCAGCCTGCTGAAGGCGACCAGCAAGACCCTGGACGCGACGATCTCGGCGAGCCACCTGCACTACCTGCCGTGCTCGATGACCGAGCCGAACACCGACAACCGGTGCGCCAACGCCGAGGACGCCAACTGGGCGGCGCCGTTCCTGTTCGGCCGCTGGGCCTGGGACGGCTACCTGTTCGGCGCGCCGCGCAGCGGCCCCGGGATCAGCCTGATCGACGCCACGTACCACTACGGCTTCGCCCGCCTGGCCGGCAAGCTGCCGCCGGACACCTTCGGCGGCTACCCGACCCAGTACTACAGCACCGCTTATAACGCCGGCTACGGGGAATGGGGCCTGGCCAGCGCCGACCACCGGGATCAGGGCATCCTCAGCTACGAGTTCATGATCGCCAACGGGCAGAACGGCCCCTACTCGTGGTGGGAGAGCCAGCAGTTCCCGAACCCTGGCTCACCGTGGACCGGCACGCATCCGGAGAACGGCAATGGCTCGTCCCCGCATGCGTGGGGCATGGCCAACGCCAACATGGTGCTGCTCGACTCCCTGGCGGCGCAGCGGGCAGATGGCAGCCTCATCGTCGGGCGGGGCGTTCCGAACGCGTGGGTGCGCACTGGCAAGGTCATCAGCCTGGCGAATTTCCCCACGGTGGATGGACGGCACGCCGGGCTGACGATCCGCACCAGCGGCAGCACGGTCACGCTGACGCTCACCGGCCAGCGCCCGTTCGGCCCGGTACTGTTCCAGCTGCCCGCGTTCGTCGGCAACATCGCCCACGCCAGCGCCGGCGTGATCAACGAGACCACCGGCACTGTCACGCTGGCGCCCACTGTCCGCACCGTCGCCGTGCAGCTGAAGCGCCCCGAGTCCGCGAGCTGACGTAGGCGCAACGGCGGCAGGTGGTGGAGCTGAGGGCGACGATTTCGCGCGTCCCATGCGCGCCCCGTGCATGAAGCACAACCCGCGATCAGCTCCGGGTGAGCGAGGCGGGGCTGGCGAGCGCAGACTGAATGGGCCTCCGGCAGGCCCGGGCGCTCCGGCCCGGGGCACTTCCCGCGCGTGCCTCGTGCAGGGCCTTGACATCAGCCACTCCGTTAGGCGATGCTAACCGTTAGTGAATCCTAACCGAGAAGGTGACGGCTGGAGCGCGCTAGCCGACGGCACCCGGCGCGCCATCGTCAGCCGCCTGGCAGACGGGCCGCAGGCGGTGGGACAACTAGCCGCGGGGCTGCCGGTCAGCCGGTCGGCGGTCTCCCAGCACCTCAAGGTCCTCAAGGACGCCGGGCTGGTCAGTGAACGAGCGGCCGGCACCAGGCGTGTCTACCGGCTTAATCCAACGGCAGTGGCCGCGCTGCGCGATCAGCTCGACACCTTCTGGCAGCGGGCTCTGGCCAGCTACGTGGAAGTTGCCGGACAAGCGACGGAGGAGAGTCCATGACCCGAACCGAGGTCCCCGTTGTCCGCAAGCAGGTGGTGGTTAACGCGCCGGTCGAGCAGGCCTTCACAGCGTTCACCGAGAGGTTCGGCGCCTTCAAGCCGCCGGAGCACAATCTGCTCGCGGCCGCGATCGCCGAGACAGTCTTCGAGCCCCGCGTCGGCGGGCACATCTACGACCGCGCCGTCGACGGCAGCGAATGCCGGTGGGCGCGGATCCTGGCCTACGAGCCACCAGCCCGCGTGGTATTCAGCTGGGACATTAGCCCGCAATGGCAGGTCGAGACCGACCCGGAGCTGACCAGCGAGGTCGAGGTCCGGTTCGTGGCCGAGGGACCGGACCGCACTCGGGTCGAACTGGAGCACCGGCACCTGGACCGGCATGGTCCCGGCTGGCAGTCGGTCAGCGACGGCGTTGACGGCGACCAGGGATGGCCGCTCTACCTGGCCCGGTACGCCGCCCTGCTCGAGGGCCGCTGACATGGCGCCGACCATCGCCAGCACCGTGGTGGACCGGCCCGCAGCACAGGTGTTCGCCTACGCCACCGACCCCGCGCACTTCCGTGAATGGCAGCAGGGCCTCATCGACGGTGACCTGGACCCGCCCGGCCCCGCGCTGAGCGGACGCGCTCATCTGGTTATGCCGGTGATCCGGATCTAGCCGATGAGCGGACGTCAAGACGATGCCGGGCACTACCCGCCGGGTCATCGTACTAACTGCGTGGGCTGTATGCGTAAAGCCAGATCTCTCGACCCTCGTCGTCGATCTCGGGCTCGCTGGACTCCCGAATTTAGTGGGCATCGACACCGTCAGGATCGTCATCCCACGGCTCAAGGTCCCACTCATCTTCAAGAGTCGGCCGCATGCGCCATAACCTGGCCAGGGGCGGGCCCGCGGAGACGACGAAAGACCCCGCCTCTATGGTGGACCGATGACGTCGGTCAGGCAGATCCAGGTCACCTTCGACTGCGCGGAACCTGAGCGCGTCGCCCGTTTCTGGTGCGAGGTGCTGGGGTACGTCGTACCGCCGCCACCGGAGGGGTTTGCTACCTGGGACGATTCCGGTCGCGCGCTGCCGCCTGAGCATCAGGGTTCAGCGTCCGCATGCACTGATCCCTCAGGTGCGGGCCCGCGGCTGTTCTTCCAGCGCGTTCCCGAAGGCAAGGTCGTCAAGAACCGGCTGCACCTGGACGTGCGGGCCGGCACCGGGCTCGCGGGTGAAGAGCGCCTGGCCGCGCTTGAGGCCGAATGCGCACGGCTGGCCGCGCTCGGCGCGGTACGCGTGCGGCTACTGCCTGCCGATGGCGGCAACGAGTCGTGCCTGGTGATGCAGGACATCGAGGGCAACGAGTTCTGTCTGGACTGAGTGGCCGCGAACGTGGCACCTTCGCGAGCCGGCTGGTGGAGTTCACCATCACGAGGGTCGCCGTCCCGCGGCGCGCCAGCGGTCCTGATCCAGAACCACCCCTCGGTGTCCACGAGCACGAATCCGGGGGCGATCGGCGCGAACATCCGCTCATAGCCGCCGGTAGCGCAGGCGGGTCGGTGTCAGAGGCTCCATGCATGCTGGCGACGACACATGCAAGCCCCGAGGAGAGACCGATGGCCGTCAGCTTCCAACTGGTGATCGACTGCGCTGACCCTGAGCCGCTCGCGCGCTTCTGGGCGGCCGCACTGGGATACGAGCTTGAACCGCCTCCAGACGGCTTCGCCAGCTGGGATGCGTACTGGCGAGACGTCGGAGTGCCAGAGGATGAGCTGGGCACCGGCGCGGACTGCATCGTCGATCCCGGCGGTCGCGGGCCCCGGATCTGGTTCCAGGTGGTACCGGAGCGCAAGGCGGTCAAGAACCGGCTGCACCTCGATATCGGCGTCAGTGGCGGCCGCGCGGTTCCGATCGAGGCGCGCAGGCAGCGCGTCGACGCGGAGGCGAGCCGTCTGGCCGATCTCGGTGCCGTGCTCATCGGTGTCCTGAACACTGAAGGGCTCGACCACTACGCAGTCGCGATGGAAGACCCTGAGGGCAACGAGTTCGACATCAACTGACGGCCTCCGCTGCCCCGGCCGCACGCCTATCTGTCAGCGATCTCCCACCGACGGTTCCCCCAGGAACGTCCGCTCCGGCCGCATGGCGCGGTAGGTGTTCGCCCGGGGTCAGCGCGCCGGGCGGTTGCGGGATGATTCTGACCGAGAGCCGCGTTGACAATACAGGACACGACATATCGTGTTGTCTGGGTAGGCCCGTGCACTTAACGGGCTCCGGGCCTTGAGAGGTGAGCGTGATGACCGGCTGGCATGCGGAGCGGACGCCGGGCAGGCCGGCCAGGGCCATGATCGCCGTGACGCTGCTCGCGCTGCTGCTGGTGGCGGCCGTGCCGGTGGCCCTGCTGGCCGCAGTGGTCATGATGATGCTGGGTTACGTCATCGGCGGGCTCGCGCTGTTCGGCGGCTCGGTCCTCGCCGCCGCCATAGCTGTCGCGCTCGCGGGCATGAGCGGGATGCGGCACCTGCGCAAGCTGCTCTCCGGGGGCGGCTTCGGTGTCGTGCGGCTGAACGGCAGCCAGTACACCGACGCCGCAGACCCACAGGGCAGCGACCACACCAGCCTCGTGCAGCTGGACCGCAACGAGTACACCGAAGTTCGCTGACCTGGCCCTCCCGCCTATTGCGTGTATTTCGGGCCGGATATCCGGCGGGAGATCCGGCTGGTGGCCGCAACGGTGAACTGACCCGGGTTTCGGTGGCCACTGGTGCGGGCCGCTGGCGTGCCGTCGGCGGAGTTCACCGGTAATGTGGTACGGCGCCAGGGAAAGACCGGCCGTCAGGCTGCTCATCCAGCGGCTCGGCCACGGTCCGGGCCGGGTGCACCTGGACATCCACACCGACGACCTGGCCGCCGAAATCGCCAGGCTCGAAGAACTTGGCGCCGAACGAGTACAGGCGGTGCACACCTGGTGGATCCTCCGCGACCCCGCCGGACTCCAGTTTTGCGTCGTCCCAGAACCCGCCGGCACCCTCAACGACGGCAACGCGCAACGCTGGGACTAATGCCGCCCGGCAGCGCTCACACACATCCACTATTGCCGCGAACCGTTGGCCTTCGGCTAGCCACGTCCGTTAGCTGGTTACGAGACAGCTGGATGCCGACTGCGTCGTTGCAGACGCGCCTATCTATCTGAGCAAAGCGGCGAGGCGCTCCGCCGCCTTCTGGCCCGCCCGCTGCTTGATCAGGCCCTCCTTCGCGGCACCCCGGATTTGTACCGATGTGCCGCTATCACCAGCAGGCACCATCGTCACGGTGACCACAGCGGGATTGAGATCCATGATCCCCGCCCCGAGGACGCCGCGCACGATCGCCCTGCCGTCTGATGGGCCGGCCTGCGCCACTACCCGGCCCATCGACCCGACGAGGCTGACGACCTGAACGAAGACCTCATCTAACGGTGCAGCAAGGGTCATCTCAATCTCGTGAACGTTCTTCCGGAGCCGCCGCCCGGCAAAGGCCGCCCCCCCTGCACCGCCGCGCTTGCTGGCCACACCCACCGCTCCGCCGACGGCAACCCCCAGGCCTGCCCCTTTGGCACCGATTTTCCCGAGTTCCGCCGCCAGGATCTCGTCTTCGTCATCCGCCACCGCAGAACCCCCAGGCACTAGCTGCCGACGCAAGTCTGACCGCTCCCCGTTGCAGCGTCAATGCATTCCTGACCCGCCCGGCGGCCGCGGCCAGAACATCGTCATTCAGTCCCGCCCCCAGTGATGCGCCAAACCATATGCACTCTCATGTCGCTCTGGTAGCGCTTCTGACTTGCGACGACCGCTCGGCCGCCTGGTATGGGTGGGATGATTCTAGCCAGGCAGCGAGCGGACGGTGGGCTGATGCGTGCGGTAGGGGTTGACGCCTGCCGGAGCGGCTGGGTCGCGATAGTGCTGGATGACGGGCAGTTTACTGCCGCGCACATCGCGGCCAGTCTGGAGCAGATCGTGGCTGCGTGCCCGGCTGCAGCAGTAATCGGTGCGGATATGCCGCTAGGGCTGCTGCAGCGCGGCTGGCGGCAGGCGGACGAGTTGGCTGCGGCCAGGCTCGGCGCATACCGCAGCCGGGTGTTCCGGATGCCGCCGCGAGCGGTGTGGGATGCCACGTCTCACCGGGAGGCTGCCGGCTTGTGCCGTCAGCTGACTGACCCGCCCGCTGGCTTCAGCGTGCAGGCCTGGGGATTGAAGGCAAAGCTCCGGCAGGCGGCCGAACTGCGCGCTCGCCTGCCCCATCAGCTGTTCGAGGTACATCCCGAGCTCTCCTTCGCCGCGGTGAACGGCGGGATGCCCATCGCGGCGAGTAAGAAGACCTGGAACGGCCAGATGACCCGGCGCACGCTACTCGCCGACATGGGCATTCACTTGCCTGGCGACCTCGCCGAGGCCGGGACAGTGCAGGCCGACGACATCCTCGACGCCGCCGCTGCCGCCTGGAGCGCCAGCCGCATCGCCAGCGGGCACGCAGTGAGCCTCCCGGACCCGCCCCAGCTAGATGAGGCCGGCTACCCGATCGCCATCTGGCACTGAAAGCGGGCAATGCACGACGCCAGGAGATAGTGAGGTGTTTCAGGCGACATCCGGTCGTAGCCGCTGACCGGAGCGGACGCCGTCAGCATGCTGAAATGCTGACGGTGGCCTGGGATTGGTCACTGTGAGAGACACGGCTGGGTCAGTCGCTTGCGTGCAGGGCTTCCTGGACTGCTGACAATAGCGCTCCGCCGGCTAGGCCGAGTAGTGCCCCGGCGATGAAGGTCTTGGTGTCGTCGTTTGCCTGGGCAGTGTGGTTGATGCCGGACGCCACCCGCCCAGCCGTGTCGCCGGAGTTATAAATGCTGCCGGGGAGGACAGCCTCCGTCCATGCGGCGCCGGAATTGCTGAGCGTGGAGGGCGGGTCGGAGGACCAGTCGTAATTGTCAGCTGACGGGATGTGATACGTGGCAATCAGGTTGGCCCCCTTGGATCCAGTGAAGGCGATTTCCGGGATCGCAGCCGCCACGGTGACGCCGTTGGAGGCCACGCCGAAGTTCGGAGCCTTCACAAAAACGTGAGCGGTCGCTACCCCGTGAGATGTGAAGGACAGCCTCGCGCCCCAAGTTTTTCCGTTGCAGTGCAGGCGGGAGCAATCCAGGAGGGTGGTTCCTGCAGGCGGAGTTACTGCCAGCAGTGCTTTCACGCTGCCGTACGGCCCACGGATATCCACCGCAAGGCTGATTGTCAGCCTGGCTACATCCGGGTGGACCTGGTCAACCTTGTAGGAGATGGCCGCTATGTGAGAGGACACATAGTTGGAGGGCGAGGTAATGTCCAGACGAGTAGAAGCAGGGGCCGAGGGTTCGGCCGTCCGGGGATACAGCATGAAGGCGGCGACGAGCAATGCCAGGCCGAGAACGGCTAGGACAAGCGGCGTCAGCACTTTCTTTCGCCTTGACCGCTTGTGCCCGGTCAGCAGAGGCTGGGGGCTATCTTGCGGCCGGGGATCTGGGTGATCGCCCGTGCTGTCCTGACCGGCGGGAGTACTTGACATCCGGACGCCTCCTCCGGCCGGCCCAGCCGCTTGAGTAGATGACTGCTCCGCGCCAGGCGCGATAACCAGAGTTAATCGTCCTCCTGTCTGTGCGGAATGACCAGCACGTGCAACGGCCCAGATCACCCTGGGGGGCGCGGCCTAGCCGCCGCAGGCAGGCTGCGCCTATCGGGCCGGGACGCCGCGAACCCGGGGTGCCGACGCGGATGTCAGCCCCATCCCCTCAGGCAAGGGCGTCCCGAGCCTATTTACGCACTACGTCGTTGGTAAGGGACAGGCGTGGCGGTGTGGTGGCAGACGTCGTCGAAGCGGTGGGCGACGCGGCCGACGCGGTGGGTGAGGCGGCGGGCGACGTGGGCGACGGGGTGGGCGACGTGGCCGACGGGGTGGGCGATGTGGCCGACGGGGTCGGTGACGGTGTCGCCGTGGTGGGAGACGGTGTCGGCTTGGTGGTGGTGGGACCCGGTCCGGGGGTTGGCGTCACGCCGGGGGAGGTCGGCGGGCCGCTGGCGGGGCTGCTCCCGCCGGTTGCCGACGGGCTGCTCCCCGGCGTGAGGCCCGGTGAGCTGGTGACGACCACGGTCGCCGACGCGCGCGCCGTTCCGATCTGCGCGGTCACGCGGGTGGTGCCGGGGCTGATTCCGGTTACCTGGCCGGAGGAGTCGACAGTGGCGATGGCCGGGTTCCCGGTTGTCCAGGCGGCCCCGGCGAGGATCTGCCGTGGCGCGCTCTTGCCGCTGGCGAGCTGGCCGGTCAAGGGTGGCTGGGTACTCCTGGCGGTGCCGATCCGCAGTGTGCGCGGTTCGATGGACAGCGAGTGGATCTGGATGGTGACGCCTCTCGGCGTGTGCAGGGTTGCCTGGAGTGAGGTGAAGCCCTTGGCCCAGCTGGCGAGCCGGGCCATGGTGGCCCCTGCCGGGCTGACGACCGCGCGGTAGCCGACGGTGACGGTGCCCTGAGCCGGCAGCCGTAGCCGCCATTGCACGACAGGATCCGCTTGCACGATCTTGGTGGGCAACGGGGTGAAGTGCACCGTCTGCGTGGTGGGCGCGATCGCGGTTGGTATGGCATCCCGGAACGGCACCCGCAGGGCCTTGCCGGTAGCACTGCTAGCGGTGATTGTCTCGGTCAGTTGCGAGCCGTCCTTGCCGCTGAGGGTCCAGCGCCGCACGATCAGCAGGCCGTCCGGGTACTGCTGGGGGGCGAACGCGTAAGACGCGGTCCGGGACGGCGTGCTCCCCGCGGCTGGGTGCCCCTTGCGCGTCAGTAGCACTCCAGCCGCTACGGCCAGCACAACGAGGGCGGCCGCGGCCAGGGCAACTGGCCGGGAGCGCAGCACGGACCGCTTCGGCCGGGACTGCGGCAGCGGCGGGCTGCCAGGCAGATCCGGGGCCGTGGCACCCGCCGGGTCCCGGTGGCGCAGCACCGTCTCGTACTGGTCCAGTCCGGGCGGGACGGTGACCCGGCCGGGCGGGCGGGACTGGCGGCCCAGGTTCGTGACCGTACGCGACGGAGTCACGGTTACGTTCGCGGGCGCCGCCATCGGCGGCAGCGCCGGGAGCCCGGCCAGCGACGACTCCAGCGCCGCGAGCGCGGCGGCACTGGCCGCCGCGGATTCCGGCCGTGCCAGCGGGTCCTTGGCCAGCAGCGCTTCGATCTGGGCCCACAGCTCCGGCGGGACGCCGGGGATCGGGGGAGGAGCCTGGTCCACGTGGCGGCGCAGGACCGCCAGCGGATGCCCGCCAGCAAACGGCGTCCGGCCGCAGAGCATCTCATACAGGACAATCCCGGCGGAATACAGATCCGTGGCCGGAGCAGCGGTGTCGTGGTCCGCCACCTCCGGCGCCATGTACTCGGGCGTGCCGATGAGGCTGCTCAGCTTCGTCAGCGAAGCTCCGTACGACAGCCGGGCGACCCCGAAGTCGGTGACCTTGAGGCGCATCTGATCGCCGGCCGCATCGGCCAGCACATTCTCCGGCTTGATGTCCCGGTGGATGATGCCCGCGGCATGAACGGCCGTCAGGCCCTCCAGAAGCTGGCAGGTCAGGCCTACCGCCTGTCCCGGCGGCAGCGTGCCGCCCAGCAGAACACGGCGCAGGTCCTGCCCCTCGACCAGTTCCATGACGATCCCGATGGTCTCCCCCTCGACCACCAGGTCGATGACCCGGACCACGTGCGGGTCACTGATCGCCGTCAGGATCGAGCGCTCCTGAAAGAAACGGGCGACCACGTCAGGATCAGACACTAGCTCCGGCTTGAGAATCTTGACGGCGACCGGGACGCCGCTGTCCCGCACGCTCGCGCGGTAGACGTGGCCCATCGCCCCGCGCCCCAGCAGATCGTGCAGCAGGTACCTGCTACCTAGCGGCTGATCCACCCTTCCCCTCCACTCCCGTACCCGGTCAGTCAGAGCCCGCTCGCATAGGCCCCCCCACTAATGGCGCCGTATTCGACTGCCGGTGCTAGAAATGGCATGCACCGCTCGAAGCTTACCTACCCGGTAGCCTTCCAGGAAGTAGTCAAAATTGTTAATGTTACTATACTATTTCATCATAAAAGCACCGATATACTCCTAATACGGGAATCTCGGGCAGGGGTACCGCGAGCGGACTAGCTACGGGCCGCCGATCCAGCGCGGCCCCTGCCGCAGTGGGTCAGACAGCAGCTCTGGGCGGCCAGCACCGGCTGCTGCGCGGTGCGCTGATCGGGACGGCGGTCGCGGTGGCCGCGGTCGGGATCCAGCCGCTGCATGGCAACGTGTTCCCCACCCTGCTCGACGGCACGCCCCCGGCCAGCCGCAGCCAGATCGTCCTGGGAGCCCGGGCCTTTCGGCAGCTCGGCAAGCAGGTGGGAACTTTGTGTCAGTGCAGGCAGCACCCGGCCCGCGGCCTGCGCGCATGAAGATCGCCGGGGAGGCAATCTTCCCTCCTTTGGCGTCGGCGGCCTCACGCCGACCGGCCTGGGGGACGGCGCGGCCGTGTTCGCTCCCCCGCTCCCGTCCAGCCCGGTGGGCTGCCCCAGGGGTGTCACATGCTATGGCTTCTCCTCCTCCGCTTCCGGCCGGGAACACCCGGGCAGGATGTATCCGCCCTGGGCAGACGTTTCGTGTCGGCGCTGACCGCATCCGGGTGCTCCGCCGGGACATGCCAGGCGCTCACCGCCGCACAGCCGGCCGCGATCAGCAACTACTCCCGGGGTCCGGGCCACGCCGCTGGCGCCCGGCGCAGACAGGCGACCTGCTGAGGCTGGGCATTCACGGCCGAACTCGATAGCACTCTCATAGCCGCCAATCGCGTGGTCCGCGCTGACGGGAGCGCTCGGCTTGCGGTACCGGTTCGGCTCAGCCGATCTCTGCCTGCGTGCTGGCAGGGCGCAGGCCGATCAGGCCATGACCGCGGCGAGGCATATCCCAGCGGCGACTACTGGCGTCTCTGCCGTATCCCAGCCGGGGGGTGCGAGCCGCTGCCGTACCAGCCGCTCAGCCAGGTACCCGGCCACCATCGTGGCGCCCAGGCCGCCCAGCGCGCGTTCCGCTGCAGTGTCCGGCCGCCGGAACAGGGCCACGATTGCCCATGCCTGGGCGGCCAGCATCACCACGGGCGCGGACAGAGCGGTTCCCATCAGCACGGGAATCACGGCCGACAGCGGATTGCCGTCCTTGCCAGAACGGGATATCGAACGCGTGATGGCGGCGTATTCCCAGCGCCATTCCGCCGAGCCCGGATGCGAGCTGGGCGGCGGACACCACGGCGAGAACCCGGTTACCCTTCATCGCGCGTTAGCCTAACCGGCCGGCTGATCGCCATCCAAGGGCCTTTCACAGCCACCCCCCAGCAGCGCGAACGCTATGCCGCCGAGAGCGCGATCTTGCCGGCCGGCGGAAGCGGCCGGGCCGCATGGGCCGGCGGGCTAGGGGGCGTCAAGGATGAAGGCGATCTTGGTGGTGTGCCGCGCCGCGACGGTGACCGGCCGGGCGCCGAGGCATCGGCCTTGCGCTCCGGGCGAGCGCCAGCAGACCGCGTAGGTCCCGGGCGCCAGCCGGACCGAGAAGGTACCTGAGCTGCCCACCCGGACCGTGACCCGCTGGTGGCGCGTGCCGGTGAACTGCACGGTACCCGACATCGGCCGCTTGCCCGGCTGCTGTCCGCCCGGGCCGATCGGGCCGCCCTCGATTTGCAGCCTGCCGGTGACCGTGCCCCCGGCAGGAGTAACCGCGGGGGCGGTCGCGCAGGCGGACAGCAGCAGAATGGCGGAAACGCCGGCGATGGCCCGCGGTCGCCTCATAGCATTCCTCCCTCTGCTGCCGCTTGGACGCTGCTGCTGCTTGGACGCGCCGGCCCTGATCCTGGTTCCGAGGACCGCGGGCAGCCGGAGACCTGGCTCAGGCCAGTCCATCGCGGGCCACCGCGTCCGCAGCTGTCTCGGCGGCCTCCGCGCGGTCAGCGGAGTGGGATGATCGCCACATGCCG
>PMSW01000167.1 GCA_003168215.1 Actinomycetota bacterium | reverse complement strand
GACCTCTTCCTTATCAGGGAAGCGCTCTAACCGGCTGAGCTACAGGCCCTCGGGTGGCGGCGATCACTGGTAAATCCCGGGCGCCGCCGCGCTAGATTACCGCAAGCGCCTGCCAG
Organism: Actinomycetota bacterium; assembly: GCA_003168215.1. GTDB lineage: Bacteria > Actinomycetota > Actinomycetes > Streptosporangiales > Streptosporangiaceae > Palsa-506. The sequence continues at coordinate 17,585 of PMSW01000167.1, read as the reverse complement.
GACGTCAGTCGGTATCCCTGAGCGTAACCTCGATGCCGCCGGCGACGTGCGTGACCAGGTTGTAGATCACCGAGCCCACCGTGGCGAGCGCAGTGATCAGGATCACGTTCACGGCGCCAATGAGCATCGTGTAGCCGAGCACCCGGGATGCGGAGAACCAGGTGCTGGCCTTCACGCCTGCAGATCCCTTGCTGGATGTCACGTCGGAGACCGATTTCTCGATCGACTGGAAGACTCCGAGCCTGGACAGGAAGTAATAGAGTCCGGCTACGGCGACGAAGAGCACGACCCAGCCGACCAGCGAGATCATGAAGCTGAACTTCATCACCGACCACGGCTCCACCCTGGTCACCGCAAACTGAGCACGGCGAGCTGGCAATGCGCCGTTCTGAGCCTGCCTGGCCACCTGGACCTTTGCCTTGCCTGCCTTGGGCGCTTTCGGGGCTCTGGGAGGCTTCGCGGGCTTTTTTTGCGCATTCCCCGGGCTGGTTATGGTCCCGAACGAAGATGTCACCGGGCCCGCCGCGGGCTCCGGCACAGCGGCAGCCGGAAACGGCGGCGGCATCCGGGTAGCATCCAGCGCCGGTCCTGCGTCGCCGGCTGGCGAGGACAGCTCCCCGCTGGCGGCCGGGCCCGCCAGCACAGGCTGACCGTTGTCCTGCGCCCCGTCCGTAGCCGGGTCCTGATCTCCGGCAGCCCTCCCGGGCAGCCACGACTGTGGCTCCACACGATGGTCCACGTCGTCCTCCTCCGGAAGTTGCCTGTCACGAGGTTATCCCCAGATGACTAGTCCATGTCCGTCAGAACCCGGCCATCATCCACGCCAACACCTATTAGACGCTGCTGACGCCCGGCGCGTTGCATCTCGCCATCTACGGCCATCTACGGCCATCTCTGCAGCTCTGTGACTCAGCTTCCCGAGCTGACGGCCGGCAAATGAACCCTCAGCGCACCTGCTGATCACGATTCATCTTCCGACTGGCCATCTTGCCCGGCGTCCGCGGAAAGGACGCCCGTGACGCGAGTTGCCTCCTCCGCCGCCGCCGCGTCCCCGGTATCCAGCGCCTCGCCAGCCTCGTCTTCCGCTGCATCCCCGGTGTCCAGCGCCTCGCCGACGCCCGCCGTGGACTCAGCGTTGCGGGCGATGGCGACCAGGCTCTGGCCGTCCGCCAGGTTCATCAGCCGGACGCCCATGGTCTGCCGGCCCGACTGCTTGATCTCGCCCGCGGCTGTCCTGATGACCCCGCCAGCGGAAGTGATGGCAAATACCTCGTCCTCCGGCCGGACCATCAGCGCGCCGACGAGCTCGCCCCTGGTCTCCACGATCCTGGCTGTGAGCACGCCCATGCCGCCTCTGCCCTGCACGGGATACTGGTCCGCCGGCGTGCGCTTGGCGTAGCCGCCGCCGGTAGCCACCAGGACGTCAGCGCCCGCATGGACCACGTGCATGCCGAGCAGCTCGTCGCCGTTGCTGAACCGCATCCCGATCACCCCGGAGGTCGCCCGGCCCATCGGCCGCAGCGCCTCGTCACTGGCGTGGAATCTGATCGACTGGGCCTGCCTGCTCACCAGCAGCAGATCATCCTCCGGGGAAACGAGCCTCGCCGCGATCACCTCGTCGTCCTCGCGCAGGTTGATGGCGATGATGCCGCCCGCCCGCGGCGAGTCGAAATCGCTCAGCCGCGACTTCTTCACCAGCCCGGAGGATGTGGCAAGCACCAGGTAGGGCGAGACCGAGTAGTCCCGCAGCGCCAGCACCTCGGCGATGCGCTCATCGGGCTGGAAGGCAAGCAGGTTGGCAACGTGCTGGCCGCGGGCGTCCCTGGCAGTGTCGGGCAGCTCGTAAGCCTTGGTCCGGTAGACCCGTCCCTTGTTGGTGAAGAACAGGATCCAGTGGTGGGTCGTGGTGACGAAGAAGTGATCGACGATGTCGTCGGTGCGCAGCTGCGCACCGCGCACGCCCTTGCCGCCGCGCCGCTGGGCGCGGTAGAGGTCGGTCTTGGTGCGCTTCGCATAGCCGCCGCGGGTGATCGTGACGACCATGTCCTCCTCGGCGATCAAGTCCTCGATCGACATGTCGCCGTCGTATGCAATGATCTCGGTCCGCCGGTCATCGCCGTACCTGGCGACTATCTCCCCGAGTTCGGTGCCGACGATCTGGCGCTGCCGATCCGGCGAGGCGAGGATGGCCTCGTACTCGGCGATCTGGGCCATCAGCTCCTCGTACTCGTCCACCAGCTGCTGGCGCTCGAGTGCGGCCAGCTTGCGCAGCTGCATGTCGAGGATGGCGCGGGCCTGAATCTCGTCGATCTCCAGCAGGTCCATCAGGCCCTGCTGCGCGGCGGACGCCGATGCGCTCGCCCGGATAAGGGCGATAACGGCATCAATCTGGTCGATCGCCTTGAGCAGGGCACTCAGGATGTGGGCGCGATCGCGCGCCTTGCGCAGCAGGTAGCGGGTCCGCCGGACGATGACCTCGATCTGGTGGGTTACCCAGTACCTGATCATCTGGTCGAGCCGCAGCGTGCGGGGGATCCCGTCGACGAGGGCCAGCATGTTCGCGCCGAACGTGTCCTGCAGCTGGGTGTGCTTGTACAGGTTGTTCAGCACGACCTTGGCGATCGCGTCCCGCTTCAGCACGATCACGAGCCGCTGGCCGGTGCGGCCGCTGGACTCGTCGCGCACGTCGGCGATGCCGGAGATCCTGCCGTCGCGCACAAGCTCGGCGATCTTCAGCGCCAGGTTGTCCGGGTTGACCTGGTAGGGGAGCTCGGTAGCCACCAGGCAGGTACGGCCCTTGCGGTCCTCCTCCACCTCGACCACGGCGCGCATGGTGATCGACCCGCGGCCGGTGCGGTAAGCATCGTTGATCCCGCGGCGGCCGACGATCTGCGCCCTGGTCGGGAAGTCGGGGCCCTTCACCCGATCGATCAGCGCCTCGAGCAGCTCGTCGTCGGTGGCGTCGTAGTTCTCCAGGAACCACTGGACGCCGGCGGCCAGCTCCCGCAGGTTGTGCGGCGGGATCTTGGTCGCCATCCCGACCGCGATTCCCTCGGAGCCGTTGACCAGCAGGTTGGGGAACCGGCTGGGCAGCACCACCGGTTCCCTGGAGCGCCCGTCGTAGTTCGGCCGGAAGTCGACGGTGTCCTTGTCGATGTCCCGCAGCATCTCCATGGCCAGCGGCGCGAGCCTGCACTCGGTGTAGCGGTGCGCGGCAGCCGGGTCGTTGCCCGGCGAGCCGAAGTTGCCCTGGGGGTCGACGAGCGGCATCCGCATCGCCCACGGCTGGGCCAGCCGGACCAGCGCGTCGTAGATGGCGGAGTCGCCGTGCGGGTGATAATTGCCCATCACCTCGCCGATGACCCTGGCGCACTTGAAATAGCCCCGGTCGGGCCGGTAGCCGCCGTCATACATCGCGTAAAGGATGCGGGTGTGCACCGGCTTCAGCCCGTCCCGCACATCCGGCAGCGCGCGGCCCACGATGACCGACATCGCGTACTCGATGTAGCTGCGCTGCATCTCGACCTGGATGTCGACCGGCTCGGTGCGGTCACCGCCAGCCGGGGTACCCGTGTCCAGCTCAGTCACTAACTAGCCTTTCGGTATCTGGAGAATGCGGCGCGCTCAGATGTCGAGGAACCTGACATCCTTCGCATTGCGCTGGATGAACGCGCGCCGCGCCTCCACGTCTTCGCCCATCAGCACGCTGAACAGCTCGTCCGCCTGCGCGGCGTCATCCAGCGTGATCTGCCTCAGCACCCGGTGCGCCGGGTCCATCGTGGTCTCCCACAGCTCGGTGGCATTCATCTCGCCGAGCCCCTTGAACCGCTGGATGCCGTCCCGCGGCCGCGGGTCCTTGCGGCCCGCCGCGATGCCCGCCTCGATCACCCTGTCCCGCTCCGGGTCGGAGTAGGCGTAGCCAGGCGGCGTCCCCCGGCCCTCCCACTTGATCTTGTAGAGCGGCGGCTGGGCCAGGTATACGTGCCCCGCCTCGATCAGCGGCTTCATGAACCGGAAAAGCAGCGTCAGCAGCAGGGTGGTGATGTGCTGCCCGTCCACATCGGCGTCGGCCATCAGGATGATCTTGTAGTACCTGAGCTTGGAGATGTCGAACTCGTCATGGATCCCGGTGCCGAGCGCCGTGATCATCGAGTGCACCTCGTTGTTCTTCAGCACCCGGTCGATCCTGGCCTTCTCGACGTTCAGGATCTTGCCGCGGATCGGCAGGATTGCCTGGTACATCGGATCCCGGCCGCCCTTGGCGGAACCGCCGGCCGAGTCACCCTCGACCACGTAGATCTCGCAGCGCTCCGGGTCGCCGGACTGGCAGTCAGCCAGCTTGCCGGGCAGCGAGGTGGAGCCCAGCAGGTTCTTGCGGGTCAGGTCGCGTGCCTGCCGCGCGGCGATCCTGGCGCGGGCGGCCTGGGTGGCCTTGATGATGATGGCCTTGGCCTCGCCGGGATTGCGCTCGAACCAGTCCCGCAAGTGATCGTTGCAGACCTTCTGGACGAACGACTTGGCCTCGGTGTTGCCGAGCTTGGTCTTGGTCTGCCCCTCGAACTGCGGCTCGGCGAGCTTGACGTGGATGATCGCGGTGAGGCCCTCGCGGACGTCATCGCCGGTCAGGTTGTCATCCTTGTCCCGGAGAATCTTCTGCTCGCGCGCGTACCGGTTCACGATCGTGGTGAGCGCGGCGCGGAAGCCCTCCTCGTGCGTGCCGCCCTCGGCGGTGTTGATCGTGTTCGCGAAGGTGTGCACGGACTCCGCGTACGAGCCGCTCCACTGCATGGCAATCTCGGCGGAGATCCCGTCGCCGTCACCGCCGAAATCGATCACCGAGGCGTGCACTGCCTCCTTGGAGGCGTTCAGGTACCGCACGAAGTCGGCGATGCCGCCCTGGTAGCAGTAGCTGGCCACGTGCGGCTCGCCGTTGATGTAGTCGGGCCGCTCGTCGGTCAGGGTGATGGCCAGGCCCCGGTTCAGGAACGCCATCTCCTGCAGCCGCCGCGCCAGCGTCTCGAACGACCACACGGTCGACTCGAAGATCTCCGGATCCGGCCAGAACGTGATGGTCGTCCCGGTCTCCTCGGTCGGCTCGCCCCTGCGCAGCTCCGTTACCATGTCGCCGCGCTCGTAGGCCTGCCGCCAGGTGTAGCCGTCCTTGCGGACCTCGACCTCCAGCCGCGCGGACAGTGCATTCACCACCGAGACGCCGACGCCGTGCAGGCCGCCGGAGACGGCGTAGGACTTGGCATCGAACTTGCCGCCCGCGTGCAGCGTGGTCAGCACGACTTCCAGGGCGGGGCGGTGCTCCACCGGGTGCTCGTCGACCGGGATGCCGCGGCCGTTGTCCTGGCCGCGGATGCCGCCGTCGGCCAGCAGCGTGACCTCGATCCGGTCGCAGTACCCGGCCAGCGCCTCGTCCACGGCGTTATCGACTACCTCTTGGACCAGATGGTGCAGTCCGCGCTCGCCGGTAGAGCCGATGTACATGCCGGGGCGCTTGCGAACCGCCTCCAGGCCCTCAAGGACCGTGATCGAACGTGCGTCATACGACAAAGTGGATGCTCCTCTTGCAACGGACACCCGTGAGCGCCGCGAGCCCCTGCCGCCGTCTGCCCTGGTGCGCTCCTATTTTACCTGGGAGTACCGTCAGGCTCAGCCGTACGTGTCACGCGGCCCGCGGCTATCTCGCGTCTTCCACTGGCCCGGGCGCCTCGGCCCCGCCGGGCCGCGCACCTTCACCCGCCGTACCGCCCCGTCGCCGAGCTCGGCATTCAGCCTCCGCACCAGCGTGGCGGCAAGCAGCCGGACTTGGGTCGCCCACGCGGTGGAGTCGGCGGTAATGGTCAGCTCCCCGTCCGCGAAGCCGTCCGGCGTCGTGTGCGCGGCAAGCTCGGGGCCGACGATCAGCTCCCACCGGCCGAACACGGCGCCCACTGCGGCGGGAAGCCGCCAGCCGCGGGCGTCGATGAGCCCCGCGATGGCGGTATTCAGCGCCTCCGGGTCGTCCCGGTGCCGCCGCCGCCCGGCGCTCCCAGGCTGGCCTGCGACCGCCCCGGCAGCGGGCCGGCCGGGCCAGTTTCCCCTGGCCGACGCGTCAGCCTTCGCGCTCAGCAGAGCCTCACGGGCGAGCTGCGCACGCCCGGCCGGATCGGCGGCCGGCCCGGCCGCGCCCCCCGCCTGGTCCTCGGGCCGTGCACTGCCCGCATCGTGCTCGGGCCGTGCACTGCCGGCCTCCTGCTCAGCCGCTGCGCCATGCTCGGGCACCGCACTGCTCCCGGGCACCGCACTGCCCTCAGGCACGGGTGATCGCCCCGTCGGCGACGTCAAATCTCGCTCCGGCCAGGCTCGCCGGGACGTCGGCCGTGACCGCGGCGGTCACCAGCACCTGCTCGGCATCGCCGATCAGCATGGCCAGCCGGTCCCGGCGCCCTGCGTCCAGCTCGGCGAAGACGTCATCAAGCATCAGCACGGGATCCTCTCCGTCAGATCGCAGCAGCTCATAGGCGGCCAGCCGGAGCGCGAGTGCCAGCGACCAGGACTCGCCGTGGCTCGCGTAGCCGCGGGTGGGCAGCTCGCCGATCCTCAGCTCGAGCTCATCCCGGTGCGGTCCGACCAGGCAGACGCCACGGTCGAGCTCGGCCGGGCGGGCGGCGGAAAGCGCCTCGCGCAGTCCCTCCGCCAGCTGGGCCAGGCCGGCCGATGGCTCGTTCTTCCCGCTGAAGGGCTGGCGGTAGGTCATGACCGCCGTGCCGTCGTCCCCGGACACGGCCGCGTATGCCTTGGCCACCAGCGGCCGGATCGCTGCGACAAGCTCCAGCCGGCCGGCGGTCAGCTCCGCGCCCATCCTGACCAGCTGATCATCCCAGGCATCGAGCGCGCTGGGCGTGCCGCCGCCCCGTGCCCGGGCCGACTTCAGCAGGGCCGTGCGCTGCCGCAGCACCCGCTCGTAGTCGGCCCGGGTGCCCGCGTACCGGGGCGCGGTCGCGACCAGCAGGTCATCGAGGTAGCGGCGGCGCTGGTCGGGGTCGCCCTTGACCACCGTGAGGTCCTCGGGCGCGAACAGAACGCAGCGCAGCGTCCCGAGCACGTCGCGCGGCCTGGGCATCGGGACCCGGTTCAGCCTGACCCGGTTCGCCCGGCCCGGGTTGACCTCGATCTCCACCAGGCTGTCCCTGGCTTGCGATGTCACCGCCGCGCGCAGGATCGCCCGCTCCGCGCCGCGGCGGATCAGCGGCGCGTCGGCGGAGACCCGGTGGCTGCCGAGCGTCGCGACGTAGGCCGCCGCCTCGACCAGGTTGGTCTTGCCCTGCCCGTTCGATCCGGTGAACGTGCTCACGCCCGGCGCCAGGCTCAGGTCAGCCGCGGCGTAACAGCGGAAATCGGTCAGCGCGAGCCGGGTAATGTGCACGGCAGTGCAGACTACTGGCAGGCAGCGTCAGCGGCCATGAGCACCGGCTGCCCGCCGGAGGCGTTCGGTAGTGCCGGCACTTGCTACCCGCCCAGCCGGATCGGCATCAGCAGGTACCGGTAGTCGGGCTGGCCGTCGGGTGAGGGCTTGCCGGTAATCAGCGCGGGCTTGCCGGGCTCGGTAAACGAGATCCTGGCCATGTCCGAGTCGATCGCGGCCAGGCCGTCCAGCAGGTACTGGGGGTTGAAGGCGACGGACAGGTCATCTCCCTCGTAACTCGCCTCGAGGATTTCCACCGCCTGCGCCTCGTCTCCGGTGCCCGCCTCGAGCACGAGCTCGCCGGACGTGAAGGCCAGCCGGACGGCGGTGTTGCGCTCGGCGACGAGCGCAACCCGCTTGACCGCCTCGGCCAGCTGAGCCGTGGAGATCTCCGCGACCGAGTTGACATGCGTCGGCAGCAGCGCGTGGTACCGCGGGAACTCGCCGCCCAGCAGCCTGGTCGTGGTGCGGCGGCCGCCGCCCTCGAATCCGATCATTCCGTCGCCGCCCGCGCCGGCGTCTCCGGGCAGGGCAAGCGCTATCGACACCTCCGCGCCCGATGTCAGCGCGCGTGCGGTCTCGGCCAGTGCCCTGGCCGGTACCAGCACGGCGGCGGACATGTCCGGCCGGGCAGGCGTCCATCGCAGCTCGCGCATCGCCAGCCGGTACCGGTCGGTGGAGATCAGGGTCAGCGCATCGCCCTCGATCTCGATCCTGATCCCGGTCAGCGCGGGCAGCGTGTCATCGCGGCCGGCGGCGGTCGCCGACTGGCTCACCGCCGAGGCGAACGCGTCGCTGCCCACCGAGCCGGCTGCGGGCGGCATCTCCGGCAGTGCCGGGTACTCGTCCTCGGGCATGGTCAGCAGCGTGAAGGTCGAGCTGCCGCAGGTCAGGACGGCGCGCGCGCCGTCCGAGCTGATCTGCACCGGCCGGCTGGGCAGGCTGCGGCTGATCTCGGCGAGCAGCCGCCCGGAGACCAGTGCGCTGCCCTCCTCGTCAGCCGTGACCGGTATCCGGGCCTGCGCCGATACGTCGTAGTCGAAGCTGGACAAGGTGAGTTCGGGCCCGGCGTGCAGCCGCATGCCGGCCAGCACCGGGACGGTCGGGCGGGCCGGGAGCGCACGCGCGGTCCACGCCACGGCCTCGGCCAGGACGTCACGCTCTACCTGGATTTTCACGCGGTGCTGCCTCCCGTTCTCGGGACGTGCCAGCGGGCAGCCCGGCTGGCGGCGGGCGATGCCTGCTTGGTACTTGGTGTGTCATAGAAATAAAGAGACGTAGTAGTCATAGGGTCGGTGGACGCTGGGGACATCCAACATCCTCGCAGGCCAGCAGGGGTGCGGGCATCCACAGTGCCTGTGACCTGCGGCGACTGCGCGGTGGCGGTCCTGTGGACACCCGCGTGCCCCCCGCCGTTCGGCGGCCTGTTACCCACCGGCCTTCTGGGGTTGTCCTCCGCTTGTCCCAAGCGCGTCCACAGGTTTGTCCACAGCCTGTGCGCACTGATTGTTGCGCGAGGCACTGCTATGTAACCGTTCATCCGGACCGCGCCTGCTGCTTGATGCGGTTGGTGAGCTCGGTGACCTGGTTGTAGATCGACCGCCGCTCGGCCATCAGGGAGCGGATCTTCCTGTCCGCGTGCATCACGGTGGTGTGATCGCGGCCGCCGAATTGCTGCCCGATCTTGGGCAGCGACAGGTCGGTCAGCTCACGGCACAGGTACATGGCGATCTGCCGGGCGGTGACCAGGACCCGTGACCGGGAGGTACCGCAGAGGTCGTCGATCGACAGGCCGAAGTAGGAGGCGGTCTGGCCCATGATGGTGGCAGCCGTGATCTCCGGGCCCTGCGCCTCGGGAATGAGGTCCTTCAGGACGATCTCCGCCAGCTGGAGGTCGACGGACTGGCGGTTCAGGCTGGCGAAGGCGGTCACCCTGATCAGCGCGCCCTCAAGCTCGCGGATATTGGTGGAAATCCGGCTGGCGATGTACTCCAGCGCTTCCGGGGGAGCATTAAGGCCCTCCTGGACCGCTTTCTTCCGCAGGATCGCGATGCGGGTCTCCAGCTCGGGCGGCTGCACATCGGTGAGCAGCCCCCACTCGAACCGGCTGCGCAGCCGGTCCTCGAGAGTCACCAGGCGCTTCGGCGCCCGGTCGCTGGAGATCACGATCTGCTTACTGGCGTTATGCAGGGTATTGAAGGTGTGAAAGAACTCTTCCTGAGTCCCTTCCTTGTTCTCCAGGAACTGGATGTCGTCGACCAGCAGCACGTCGACGTCGCGGTAACGGCGCCGGAAGCCGTCCTGCTTGCCGTCCCTGATCATGTTGATGAAGTCGTTGGTGAATTCTTCCGAGCTGACGTACCGCACCCGGACGCCCTGGTAGAGGCTCTGCGCATAGTGGCCGATGGCGTGCAGCAGGTGCGTCTTGCCCAGTCCTGAGTCGCCGTAGATGAAGAGCGGGTTGTAGGCCTTGGCCGGCGCCTCGGCGACCGCGACCGCGGCGGCGTGCGCGAACCTGTTGCTTGACCCGATCACGAACGTCTCGAACGTGTACTTCGGGTTGAGCCTGGCCTGGCCTGGCCGCGGCGCACCGTGGCCAGGGCCGGTGTGGCCGGGGATGGCCGGCTGCCGCGGCCGCCCGGTGACCGGGTCCATGCCGCCGCCCAGCTCGTGGTCCGCCGCCATCGCGGCGTCCATGCCGGGAAGCGGGCCGAGGGGGGCCGTGGTCGCGTCGTGCTCCGGCAGGCCGGAACGGCCGTGATGGAGGTCGGTCATCCGGCGCCCGGCGCCCAGGCCGTGCTCGCCGCCGCCCGGCCCGGCGGCCGCCGGATGCTCGGGGCCGGCCGGGGGCAGCGGCATCGCCGAGATGACCGCGGGATCGACGGTCACGGCCAGCTGGATGCTGCGGCCGAGTTCCCTGGACAGGGCGTTCGTGATCAGCGAGCGGAGCCTGGTCTCGAGCTGCTCCTTCACGAACTCATTCGGAGTGGCGATCAGCGCCGTGTTCTCGACGAGCCCGAGCGGGCGGGTGAGCTGGAGCCAGGCGCGCTGGGCCGGCTCGATGTGCATATCGTCGAGTTCTTCGAGGGAACGTGCCCATACCTCCGCGAGGTCTGCTTCGCTCATCGACCGTCCACCTCGCGCCAGCCCCCACATGTGATCAACAGGTTTTTCCACAGGTTGTGCACGTCGGTTTGCGTTCTGTGCCCGCTCCTTCGCCGCTGCTGGCAGATAGCTCGGCGATCAACTGCCCCCGGGTGCCCGCGGCCCGGGACCGCTGTCCACAGCCTAGGGCGCGGTTCCGGGGCGCGGTGCGCGAATAGCGTTGTTGCGCCGGCCTCGCTAGGCCCGGGCCGTCCCGCGGTTTGACCGGCGCGGGTGATGCGCGTAGCGTTCATTGGTCCGGTCAACCCGGCGCTAGTTCGGCCTGTGCGGAATCTGCCCGGGCCTGGCGGCCGGGCACCTGCACCGTCCGAAACACCGCGTATCTGGAGCCCTCAGTGAGCAAGCGTACGTTCCAGCCGAACAACCGCCGCCGCGCGAAGACGCATGGGTTCCGGCTGCGCATGCGCACCAGGGCCGGGCGCGCGGTTCTCGCCGCGCGGCGCCGCAAGGGCCGCGCACGGGTCAGTGTCTGACCTGCGCAGCCGCCGTTCGCCGCGGTGATCGCCGGTGCTTCCCGCAGCGGCGAGGATGCGGCGGCGGGCGGAGTTCTCCGAGGCGGTCCGGGGCGGCGGCCGGACCGGCCGGGCGCTGCTGACGGGTCACCTGCTGCTGCGTCCCGGCCAGGACGAGCCGGCCCGCGTGGGGTTCGTCGTGAGCCGCGCCGTGGGCACCGCGGTGGTGCGTAACCGGGTCCGGCGGCGGCTTCGTCACCTGGCCCGCGGGTATCTGGGGTCGCTTCCTGGAGGTAGCCTGCTTGTGGTACGCGCCAATCCCCGGGCCGCGACCGCACGCCAGGCGGATCTCGCCGCTGATCTCGACCTGGTAATCAGCACTTTGCTGCGGCGGCAGGGCGGGACGCTGGGTCGGTGATGACCACGGTATCGGGCGAGACCAGGGACCGGCCATCGGCCGGCGCCCGGGTTCTGGTCGCGGTGATCACCTGTTACCGGCGCTTCGTCAGCCCGCTGCTCGTGCCGCGCTGCCGGTTCCTGCCGTCCTGCAGCGCTTACGCGCTGGAGGCTATCGGGGAGCACGGCGCGCTGCGCGGCGGCTGGCTGGCTGCGCGGCGGCTGAGCCGGTGCCACCCGTTCCACGCTGGCGGCCTTGACCCGGTGCCCGCCCGTAAGGGGACCGTGCCGCCCGGAGACGACGGGCGGACACTGTCGATGAGATCACAAGGGAGCTAGCTGGTGAACCCGCTTAACCCGCTCTACGACGCGGTCGCGTGGGTGGTCAGTCGCATCTACGGCGTGCTGTCCCCGGTCTTCGGCGCCAGCAGTGGCTGGACCTGGGCGCTGACGATCGTGCTGCTTGTGGTCTTCATGCGGCTGCTGATGGTGCCGCTGTTCATCAAGCAGATGCACACGACGCGCCGGATGACGGCGCTCGCGCCGCAGATGGCCGTGCTGCGCAAGAAGTACAAGAACGACAAGCAGACGCTCAACCAGGAGATGATGAAGCTCTACAAGGAGGCGGATGTCAATCCGCTGATGGGCTGTCTCCCCGTCGCTGCCCAGCTGCCCATGTTCTTCGCCCTGTTCAGCGTGCTGAAGGCGATCGCCGAGTGGAAGACCGGGCAGATCCCCAAGTATCACCTGACGACCGCGATGGTGAGCAGCGCCAAGACCGCCCATATCCTCGGCGTGACGATCGCCGACAAGTTCCTGTCCTCGGGAACTCCGCTGCACATCAGGCTCGTCATCCTGCTCGCCGTCCTGGTCAGCATGGCCACCACTTACCTGACCGTGCGGCAGAGCATGAAGCGCGGCATGATGCCGGCGGCGAGTCCGGACAACCCGATGGGGCAGTCGCAGAAGTACATGGCGTACGTCATGCCGTTCTTCGCGCTTTCCGGGCTCTACTGGCCGTTCGGGCTGGTGCTCTACTGGGTGACGACGAACGTGTGGACTCTTATCCAGCAGTTCGTCCTGTTCAGCAGGTATCCCCAGCCGCTGCCCGCGGGAGGTGCTGCCGTGGCCGGCACGGCTGCCGCACCGGCTCTGGCGCCGCGCCCCGCGCCGCGCCAGCCACGGCGGCTGCCCGCGGGCTCCAGCGGGTCGGGATCCGGGTCAGCCGGCCAGGGCAGCGAGCCGGGAAGCGCGTCGGTGCCCGAGCGCCCGGCCGCAGGCGGCGACAAGCAGCAGGACCGGACGGCCAGGCCGCCGCAGGGGAAGGCCGCTGGCACGCCGCGGCCAGCTGCGCAGGGAAAGCCTGCCGGTTCGGCCCGGGCATCCGCCAACGGCAAGGCCACCGCTAACGGCAGCGGCAAGGCCGGCGCGAACGGCAAGGCCGGCACCAGCGGCAAGGCCGGCGCTAACGGTAAAGCCGGCGCTAACGGCAAAGCCGGCGCTGATGGTAAGGCTGGCGCTGATGGTAAGGCCGGCGCCAGCGGCGGCAGCAAGATCTTGCGCCGTCTGGGCAAGGGACGCGCGGAGCCCGAACCGCAGCCTGAGACGCCCGAGGTTAAGCTCATCAGGCAGCAGCGGCAGCGGCAGTCACGAAGCAAGCGCTCCGGCAAGGGGTAGCGCCCGGGACCGAGATCTGGACGTTGCCAGGAGAGGTCGATCCCGACAGTAGGAGGGCCCGGTAGTGACTCAGGGTGAGAACGCGGTCGCCGAGCCGTACGGAGACACTGCGCAGCAGTATCCGGCGGATGGAGCCGGCGAGACGGCCGCGGTGCCATCGGGCGAGGCAGTGTCATCGGGCCAGGGTGGCCCGGCGGACGAAGCTGCGTCCGCCGCGGAGCCGCCGCAAGCGCCAGCCCGGGATGAGGCTGCCGCGATGGATCTTGCCGACCTCGAGCTGGAGGGCGAGATCGCGGCCGACTATGTAGAGGGACTACTCGACGTGGCCGACCTCGATGGCGACATCGACATGGATGTGGAAGGCGACAGAGCGCTGGTTTCCGTGGTCGGCGCGACGCTCGATGAGCTGGTCGGCGCGCGCGGTGAGGTGCTCGAGGCGCTGCAGGAGCTGACCAGGCTCGCCGTGCACCGGCAGACCGGGGCGCGCACCAGGATCATGCTGGACGTGGGCGGGTACCGGCAGCGGCGAAGGGCCGAGCTCTCGGAGGCGGGCCGGGTGGCAGCGGACGAGGTCATGCGGACCGGCGTCGCGAAGAAGATGGGCGCGATGAACCCGTTTGAGCGGAAGGTCGTGCATGACGCCGTTGCGGCGGCTGGGCTGCGCAGTGAGTCCGAGGGCGAGGAGCCGGATCGCCGGGTGGTCGTGCTACCTGCGGGCTAGATCGCGCAGCAACTGCGCGGCCGGCCAGTCGCCGGGTGGGCAGCCGGGCCGCTGAATCTCATCGGCGGCCGCCGCAGTGCGCTTGCTGGCGAGTTGGCCGCCGGAGAGTCAGGTGCCTTAGCAATGTCCGAGCAGGAGGATGCGCCCGCCGCGCCGCCCGCCGCCAAGGAGATTTTCGGGGCAGCGCTCGGCGAGGCCGAGCGCTATGCCGGGCTGCTCGCCGGGCCCGGGGTCGAACGGGGCCTGCTGGGGCCGGCCGAGACCGCGCGTATCTGGGACAGGCATCTGCTCAATTGCGCGGCGGTTGCCGAGCTGGTGCCCTCCCCGTGTTCGCTGATTGATCTTGGATCCGGTGCCGGGCTGCCCGGGATCGTGCTGGCAATGCTGCTCCCGGATATAACGGTCACGCTGCTCGAGCCGATGGCCCGGAGAGTCACTTTCCTGCAGGAGTGCATCGAGATCCTGGGCATGGCAAATGCCGAGGTGCGAAGAGGGCGGGCGGAGGATCTCGCCGGCCAGCTCGCCGCCGACGTGGTTACCGCCCGCGCGGTCGCGCCGATGGACAAGCTGGCAGGTCTCGCGATCGGGCTGCTGAAGCCGGGCGGGCTCGTTCTCGCTATCAAGGGTGCCGGGGCCGCGGCGGAGGTCAGCCGGGCTCGGCCCGTGCTGCGCAGGCTGGGCGCGCAGGATGTGGAAGTTCTGCAGGCCGGTAGCGGTAGGGTCTATCCGGCTGCGACGGTGGTCCGTTTCACGGCAGGACGGTCTCAGGGCCGGCCTGCCCGGTCCGGCGCTCCCGGTGCCCGGGGCAACGCCGGCGCAGGCGATCTGAGGAATGGCGTCCAGGGTCTCGCAGCCCGCGGCTCAGGGCCGCCGCGCCTGGCAGGCCCGGGCCGCGGCCGCGGCCCGGGCTGACCGGCGGCGTCCGGCGGGCGGTGCGCACGGCCGAGGATGCGGTGCCGGGATCGCGTGGCGGGTGGCGGGACGAGAGGAGCTTGATGATGGCGTCCGCGCCGGGCCTGGGATGGCCGGGTCGGCCTGACCGGCGCGGAGAGCGCTCCCCGGAGGGCCCAGGGGCGGCTGCGTCCGCTGGCGGTTCCCCGGTATCGGCCTCGGATCAGGCGGCGCGCGCGGCCGGGCTGCCGGCCGGGCTCGGCTGGCCCGCCGGGGAGGCTACCGCATCCCGGCCGGCCGCAGCGAGGGCCGGTCGGCCGGCCGGAAGCACGGCAGCGGCGGCCGGCGGCGGCAATGAGAGGCATGACGTCCCTGGTGATCGCGACGAGTCAGATCCTGCACGCTGGATGCGGCGGGCACTGTCGGCTGCTCTTTCAGGTGAAGCCGTTTCACGTGAAACCGGCTCGGGTGGAGATCAAGGCGGGGCCGCGGCACTGCGGGAGGGCGAGACGGACATGACCGAGGACCTGGTGCAGGCGCGCGCCGAGCGGGAGGTGCATGACGCCGGGGTACCGGCTGCCAGCGGCGCGGCCGGCTCAGCCGCTACGGAGGACGGTTCCCGGGCGGTCAGCGATCCCGGGGCCAGCGGCCCCGGTCCCGGCCCTGGTCCCAAGCATCGTGTTCGCGGTGACAATGGCGCCGTGGTGCTTCCTGCCCAGCCGGAGACGACTGCTGACACGCCGATCGCGCGCGCCGCCCAGGCCGCACTCGTAGCGAGGGCGGGCGGTCCGGTGTGGCCGCGGCCGAGGGCCTGCCGGATTATGACCATCGCCAATCAGAAAGGCGGTGTCGGAAAGACCACCACGGCCGTTAATCTTGCCGCCAGCCTGGCCTTGCACGGCAGCAGGGTGCTCGTCGTGGATCTTGACCCGCAGGGAAATGCGTCGACCGCCCTGGACGTCGATCACCACGCCGGGATTCCGTCCGTATACAACGTGCTGGTCGACGACCGGCCGCTGGCGGCGATCATCCGCCCCGTGGAGGCCATTCCCCTGCTGTATTGCGCTCCCGCGACCATCGACTTGGCTGGCGCCGAAATCGAGCTGGTCCCGCTGGTGGCACGGGAATCGCGGCTAAGCCGCGCGCTCGGCAGGTACGACGTGTCGGATCTGGACTACATACTCATCGACTGCCCGCCGTCCCTCGGCCTGCTGACAGTGAACGCACTGGTGGCGGCGCCCGAGGTGCTCATCCCGATCCAGTGCGAGTACTACGCGCTCGAGGGCCTGGAGCAGTTGCTGCGCACGGTCAACCTGGTCAAGAGCCACCTGAACCCGGCGCTCGCGGTGTCGACCATCCTGCTCACGATGTTCGACGCCCGGACGCGCCTGGCCACGCAGGTGGCCGATGAGGTGCGAGAGCATTTCGGCGGCATCGTCCTGCACTCCGTGATCCCGCGCAGCGTCCGGGTCTCTGAGGCACCCAGTTACGGGCAGTCGGTGATGACCTACGATCCCGGGTCGAGCGGCGCCGTGGCCTACCTGGAGGCCGCGAAGGAGATGGCCCACCGGGGGGCCCCCGCCGGACGGTGAGGCCATCCCGGCCGCCGCCGCAGCCTCGTTGGCTGCGGCGCCCTTCTGCCAGACCTCGGCCGAATGCGTCTGCTGCCGGGCGAGGGCTGGCAGGATGGATCCCGCAGGAGCGGGCCGGGCACTTGCCCGGTGCGCCGCTGGCGCACCGGTGCGCCGCCGGCCGCGCCCTATCGGCGCGATGCGGAGAACGAGGAGAGGCGAGGCAATGCCCCAGCAGAAACGGGGACTGGGCAAAGGGCTCGGGGCACTCATCCCCACCGGGCCGGCCGTGAGCCCCGCCGGCGATGCAAGCGGCCGCCCTGCGGGCTCCGCGACTCGGGCCGGGCAGGATGATGCCGGCCGGGCAGGCGCGTATTTTGACGAGGTTCCGGCCGGCGCGATTACGCCGAATCCCCGTCAGCCCCGGCGGGTCTTCGATGAGGACGCCCTTGCGGAGCTCGCGGACTCGATACGCGCGGTTGGCCTGCTCCAGCCGGTGGTGGTCCGCGCGGTCATGCCCGGGCATTACGAGATCGTCATGGGCGAGCGGCGGTGGCGGGCCTGCCAGCGTGCCGGGCTCAGCCACGTCCCCGCGATCATCCGGCAGACAGCGGACGATGACCTGCTCAGGGATGCCCTGATCGAGAACCTGCACAGGGAACAGCTCAATCCGCTCGAGGAAGCGGCCGCCTACCAGCAACTACTTGACGACTTCGGGGCCACCCACGAAGAGCTCGCGCAGCGGGTCGGCCGGTCGCGGCCGCACATCTCGAATACCTTGCGCCTGCTTCAGCTGCCCCCCGACGTGCAGCGGCGGGTCGCGGCCGGGGTGCTGAGCGCAGGTCATGCCCGGGCGCTGCTGGCCGTGCATGATTCGCAGGCACAGGAGCAGCTGGCACGCCGCATCGTGGCCGAAGGGCTATCCGTCCGGGCAGTAGAGGAGATCGCGGCGCTGGGCGCGCAGCCTGCCAAGCAGCCCCGGCAGCCGGCTGCCAGGCCATCGGCCGCTCCGATGCTGCGGGAATTCGCTGACCGGCTATCGGATGCCTTCGAGACCCGGGTCAAGGTGGAGCTCGGCCAGCGCAAGGGAAAGATCGTCGTCGAGTTTGCCTCGCTTGAGGACCTGGAGAGAATCGTCAGGACAATGTCCCCGGACTGGGCGCAGCCCCGGAGCGCCTGAGGGACGTCCAGGCGGCCGGGCGTTTCACGTGAAANNTCCGGTCGCCCGCTGGCCGGCCGGGCGTTTCACGTGAAACGCC
>PMSW01000038.1 GCA_003168215.1 Actinomycetota bacterium | reverse complement strand
CCGGATGCCGGTCCGCCGGATGTCGGTCCGCCCGGCGACGGCGCCGGGCCCTGCCCCGAGAGTTGCTCGGGGAAGCTCAGCGGCGGCTGCGGGCTCTTGTCGGCAGGCAGTGCCGGTTCCTTTCCTGGCGTGCTGACGGTGACGTTGCTATTCCATCACCTTCAGCCGCAGCGTGCGCGGCGCAGCCGCCGCATCATAACGCGCTTGCGCGGACTTCCCGTCGTCACGAACCTGGGTCGCGCCGCTGCTCATCGTCGTCCGTCCTGTGCCCCGGTACTCATCCTCATCCGTCCCGGGTGGTCAGGCACCGTATCGGTACCGGGCCGCCGGGTACCGTTTGGGCCGCGCCCCCGATCATGACCCGGCGTCCTGCGATTATGGTGACGGGATGACAGTGCGCCTGGTCGTGCTCGTGTCGGGCACGGGGACTAACTTGCAGGCGCTGCTCCGTGCATGCGCGGATGACGCTTACGGCGCCCGGGTGGTGGCCGTGGGCGCCGACCGGCACGGCATCGCCGGGCTGGCCAGGGCCGAGGCCGCGGACGTGCCGACCTTCGCGCACCGGGTCGCTGACTACGCGGCGCGCGCGGACTGGGACCGGGCGCTCGCGGATTCATGTGCGGCTTTCGAACCGGACATGGTGGTATCTGCGGGCTTCATGAAGCTGGCGGGGGCGACGTTCCTCGCCAGGTTCGGCGGGCGCTTCATCAACACGCACCCCTCGTTGCTACCGTCGTTCCCTGGCATGCACGGCGTGCGTGACGCGCTCGAGTATGGCGTGAAGGTGACAGGCTGCACGGTTTTCATGGTGGATGCGGGGGTAGACAGCGGCCCGGTGATCGCGCAGGCGGCCGTGCCCGTCCGTGACGACGACGATGAGGCGTCCCTGCATGAGCGGATCAAGCGGGCTGAGCGCTCGCTGCTTGTTGACACCGTGGGCCGGATGGCCCGCGAGAGGTGGACCGTCCAGGGCAGGAAGCTGAGGTTCGGCAGTTGACCAAGGTAGCGATCAGGCGAGCGCTGATCAGCGTTTACGACAAGACCGGGCTGGCGGACCTGGCGCGGCAGCTGCACGAGGCCGGAGCCGAGATCGTCTCGACCGGCAGCACCGCGGCGGCCATAGCGGCGGCTGGCCTGCCGGTGACGAAGGTCGAGGACGTGACCGGCTTCCCTGAGTGCCTGGACGGACGGGTCAAGACACTGCATCCTGGCGTGCATGCGGGCCTCCTCGCCGACACCGGGCG
Source organism: Actinomycetota bacterium (assembly GCA_003168215.1). Classification (GTDB taxonomy): domain Bacteria; phylum Actinomycetota; class Actinomycetes; order Streptosporangiales; family Streptosporangiaceae; genus Palsa-506. The sequence goes on along the minus strand of PMSW01000038.1, from coordinate 22,988 downwards.
GCCGGAGCATCTAGCCCAGCTGGCGGAACTCCGGATCGCGCCGTTCGAGCTGCTCGTGTCCAACCTGTACCCGTTCGAGCAGGCCGTCGCGGCCGGGTCGGCGGCCGTGGAGTGCGTCGAGCAGATCGACATCGGCGGGCCCGCGATGACGCGCGCCGCCGCGAAGAACCACGCTGCGGTGGCAGTCGTCACCGATCCGTCCGGTTACGGGGCCGTGGCGGCCGCGCTCCGCGACGGCGGCTTCACCCTTCAGCAGCGGCGCCGGCTGGCCGCGCAGGCGTTCGCGCGCACCGCGGCCTATGACGCAGCGGTCGCCTCGTGGTTCGCCTCCTCCTACGCCCCGGACGAGGCCGCCGCGGACACCGGCTGGCCCGACCTCATCGCCGGCACCTGGGCACGGCGGGACGTGCTGCGCTACGGCGAGAACCCGCACCAGCGGGCCGCCCTGTACGTGTCCGGAGCCGGGCCGGGCGGCATCGCCGGAGCCGAGCAGCTGCATGGCAAGGCGATGTCCTACAACAACTACGTCGACGCCGACGCGGCGCGTCGGGCGGTCTATGACTTCACCGTGCCCTGCGTGGCGATCATGAAGCATTCCAACCCCTGCGGGATCGCCGTCGGCGCGGACCTCGCGGAGGCCCACCGCAAGGCCAACAGCTGCGACCCGGTGTCGGCCTACGGCGGCGTCATCGCGGCGAACGGCGTCGTCACCGCGGACCTGGCCCGGCAGATCGCCGAGATCTTCACCGAGGTTGTCGTCGCCCCCGGCTTCGAGCCGGCAGCGCTGGAAATCCTGACCGCGAAGAAGAACCAGCGGCTGCTGCGCTGCCCGCCGCCGGCCCGGTCAGCTGCCGCGGAATGGCGCCCGGTCAGCGGCGGCATGCTGCTGCAGTCCGCGGACCAGGTGGCCGAGGCAGGCGACGATCCGGCAAACTGGCAGCTGATGGCCGGCCCGGCGGTGAGTGAAGCCCTGCTGCGCGACCTGGCCTTCGGCTGGAAGGCATGCCGCAGCGTGAAGTCGAACGCCATCCTGCTCGCCGCCGGCGAAGGCTCGGTCGGCATCGGCATGGGCCAGGTCAACCGGGTCGATGCGGCGCGGCTGGCGGTCACCAGGGCCGGAGAGCGGGCACGCGGCTCGGCTGCCGCCAGCGATGCGTACTTCCCGTTCCCCGACGGCCTGCTCGTGCTAGCGGAGGCGGGCGTCCGGGCCGTCGCCGAGCCGGGCGGCTCTATCCGCGATGACCTGGTGATCGAGGCTGCCGGGGCCGCCGGGATCAGCCTCTACTTCACCGGCGTGCGGCACTTCCTGCACTAACGCGCGTCAGCCGCCGAAATCAGGATTGTTCTGCTGCAGCACCCAGCTGTTGCCGTCAGGGTCGTCAAATGTCTTCCAGCGTCCCCACGGCGCCTGCTGTATCTCGTCCTCGATGAAGGTGACGCCCCGGGCGGTCAGCTCCGCCAGAGTTTTCTCGAGGTCGTCGCAGCCAAGCACCGAGCCCTTGAGCGAGCCAGCCGGCATCGTGTCGAACCAGGTCACCAGCGTGATCGAGGTGCCGCTGCCCGGTGGCCGGAGCATGACCCAGCGCATCGAATCGCCGAAGCTGGCATCCATCTGCTCGGCGAATCCGAGCTGGCCGGCGTAGAACCGCTTGGCGCGGTCCTGGTCGCTGACCGGGACGGAAATGACCTCGAGGTTGGTAACTGCCATGGCGTTTCCTCCCTATCGCATCGAGTCCTGACGCCGGCCCAGGGCCACGCCAGCCGGCCCCGGCGGACGAGTTCGAGCAGCCAGGTCGCGAGCACGCCGCTTGAGCTGACTGCGGCCGGCTGGCGCCCGGTAGGGTACGGCAGAATAGGCCGCGATGAGTGCACGCATCCTGGACGGCAAGGCTACCGCTGCCGCGATACGCGATGACCTGACACGCAGGGTCAGTGAGCTGGCACGCCACGGCCGCGTCCCTGGCCTTGGCACCGTCCTGGTCGGCGACGACCCTGGCAGCCGCGTCTACGTGAATGCCAAGCACAGGGACTGCGCGCAGGTCGGGATAGTCAGCATCCGCCGCGATCTGCCGGCGGACGCCAGCCAGCAGCAGGTCGAGGACGTGATCGGCGAGCTGAACGCCGATCCCACGTGCACGGGCTACATCGTCCAGCTGCCGCTGCCGCCTGGCCTTGACCCGCAGCGGGTCCTGGAGCGGATGGACCCGGCGAAGGACGCCGATGGCCTGCACCCGGTCAACCTCGGCCGGCTGGTGCTGGGCGAGCGGGGGCCGCTGCCGTGCACGCCGCACGGGATCGTGCAGTTGCTGCGCCGCTACGAGGTGCCGATCGCGGGTGCGGAAGTAACGGTGATCGGCCGCGGTATTACGGTCGGGCGGTCGCTGGGCCTGCTGCTGACCCGCCGCAGTGAGAACGCGACGGTGACGCTATGCCACACGGGCACCAAGGATCTCGCTGTTCACACCAGGGGTGCCGATATCGTCGTGGTGGCCGCGGGGAAGCCCGGGCTGCTGACCGCGGACATGGTCCGGCCCGGCGCGGCCGTGCTCGACGTGGGCATCACCAGGACGGACGCCGGGCTCGTCGGTGACGTCGCACCCGGGGTCGCCGAGGTGGCGGGTGACCTCGCCCCGATGCCCGGCGGCGTCGGCCCGATGACCAGGGCGATGCTGCTCGCCAACGTGGTGGAGGCGGCGGAACTCCGCGGCTGACCGCAGTGCCTGGGCAAACCAGGGGGCCACGCCGCTATCGTCCTACCAGCGGGTAACATAGTGTGCGCGTACCGAGCCGGGGTACCCTGCGCGCAGGCCGATGGCCCTTCTTTGACAAGCTTTTACCAACAGCTCGACAGAGGGAGGTCGGCCGCCGGTCATGAACATCGTCGTCTGCGTAAAGCAGGTACCCGACACAGGGTCAGAGCGCACGCTCAAGGCCGCTGATTCCACGCTGGACCGCGAGTCATCGGACGCGCTCATCAACGAGCTCGACGAGTACGCGATCGAGGAGGGACTGCGCCTGGCCGAGGCGCACGGCGGCGAGGTGACCATCCTGTCCATGGGCCCGCCGAAGGCGAGCGAGTCGATCCGCAAGGCGCTGTCCATGGGCGCGGACAAGGCCGTGCACCTGGTGGACGACGGCCTTGCCGGGTCGGATGCCCTGGCGACATCGGAGGCGATCGCCGCGGTGCTCGGCAGGATCGGGTTCGACCTGGTCATTCTCGGATCAGAGTCGACCGACGCCAGGATGGGCGTGCTTGCCGCGCTGCTGGCCGAGCGCCTCGGCGTGCCGCAGCTGTCGTTCGCCAGCAAGGTGGAGACCGACGGCCAGACCATCAAGATCCACCGCCAGGCCGACTACGGCTACGACAAGGTCGAGGCCAGCCTTCCCGCCGTGCTGAGCGTGGTGGAGAAGATCAATGAGCCGCGCTACCCGTCGTTCAAGGGGATCATGGCCGCCAAGAAAAAGCCGGTCGAGACGCTCAGCCTGGCCGATGCCGGGGTCGACCCGGCCCGCGTCGGCCTCGCCGCCAGCGCCTCGGAGGTCGTCAGCTTCGCCAAGCGGCCGCCCCGGCAGGCTGGCACGATCGTCAAGGACGAGGGCGACGGCGGCGGCAAGGCCGCGGAGTTCCTCGCCGCGCAGAAGTTCATCTGAGCCGGCCTGACCAGGCCCCAGCGGAAGGCTGACATCCATGGCTGAAATCCTGGTTCTCGCCGAGCACTCCGGCGAGACCGTCAAGAAGGTCACCTGTGAGCTGCTGACCCTAGCCCGCCGGTTCGGCGAGCCAGCGGTGGTCTGGACCGGCCCGGGCGCCGAGGCCGGCCGGGACCGGCTTGCCGAGTTCGGCGCGGCCAAGGTCTATGTCGCTGCGGGCGAGGAATTCGATGACTATGTCGTTGCGCCCAAGGCCGAACTGCTCGCCGCGCTGGTCGCGGCGGGCTCGCCAGCCGCGGTGCTGGTGGCAAGCACGCCGGAAGGCCGCGAGGTCGCTGCCAGGCTGGCGGTCAAAACCGGCTCCGGGCTGATCACCGACGCGGTAGGCATCGGCGACGGCCTGGTCGCCGAGCAGTCGATCTTCGGTGGCGCGATCGTGGTCAAATCCAGGGTCACGGCCGGCACCCCGATCATCGCGGTCCGGCCGAACGCCACCACACCGGAGCCTTCGCCGGGAGCGGCCGAGATCGTGGCGGCCGGCACTGACGTCAGCGACGCGGCGAAAGGCGCGCGCGTCACCGAGCGGGTGGTCCAGGAAGGCGGCGAGCGACCGGAGCTCACCGAGGCGTCCATCGTGGTCTCCGGCGGCAGAGGCGTGGGCAACGCGGAGAACTTCGCCCTGATCGAGAAGCTCGCGGACGCGCTCGGCGCCGCTGTCGGCGCGTCCAGGGCCGCCACTGACGCTGGCTGGTATCCGCATCAGTTCCAGGTCGGCCAGACGGGCAAGATGGTCTCGCCGCAGCTGTATCTCGCCGTCGGCATCTCCGGCGCTATCCAGCACCGGGCCGGGATGCAGACGTCGAAGACGATCATGGTAATCAACAAGGACGCCGAGGCGCCCATTTTCGAGCTGGCCGACTTCGGCGTCGTTGGCGACCTCTTCTCGGTGGTGCCCCAGCTGATCGACGAAATACAGCAGCGATCCGGCAGCTGAGCAGGGGGCTTGCGGCGCGCCTGTCACGGCTAGGCTGAGTCAGTCATGGTTTATCCCGAGAACGCTAGCGGCTGCCGGTTCGGCCCGGAGCACGTCGTGTACCTCGATCACGCGGCGACAACGCCGATGCTGCCTGAGGCCATCGCGGCGATGACCGAGGAGCTGGCTCAGCTCGGCAACCCTTCGTCGCTGCACAACCAGGGCCGGCGGGCGCGCCGGGTCGTCGAGGAATCGCGTGAGCAGATCGCTGAGACCTATGGCGCGCGGCCAAGCGAGGTGGTCTTCACCAGCGGCGGCACCGAGGCGGACAACCTGGCCGTCAAGGGACTGTTCTGGGCGCGCCGCGACGCCAGGCCAGAGCTCCGGCGGATCCTGGCGACGTCGGCGGAGCACCACGCTGTCCTCGACTCGGCGCGCTGGCTGGCCGATCACGAGGGAGCCGAGGTGTGCTGGCTCCCCGTCGACTTCGCCGGAGCGCTCACCCCCGGGGTCTTGCGCGAGTTCATCGCCCGCGACCCGGCCAGCGTGGCGCTAGTGAGCGTGATGTGGGCGAACAACGAGGTAGGAACGGTGCAGCCGATAGCGGAGCTGGCCGCTGTCGCNNAGCCTGGCTGGCAGCGGCGCCACAGCGCTGACCATTACCGGGCACAAGATCGGCGGTCCGGTCGGCGCGGGCGCGCTACTGGTCGGCCGGGGCACGGATCTGGTGCCGGTTCTGCATGGCGGCGGCCAGGAACGCGACGTGCGGTCCGGCACGCTCGACGCCCCGGCGATCAGGGCCTTCGCCACCGCGGTGGAGGTCTCGCGGATGCGCAGGGACGATGAGGCGAAGAGACTGGCCGCGCTCAGGGACGAGCTGATCGCCCGGGTGCTCGCAGCGGTGCCCGACGCGGTGCTGAACGGCGCGCCCCCCGGTCCGGGCAGGCTGCCGGGCAACGCCCATTTCTCGTTCCCCGGCTGCGAGGGCGACGCGCTGCTCATGCTGCTCGATGCGAAGGGCATTGCCTGCTCGACCGGCTCGGCCTGCACGGCTGGCATAGCGCAGCCAAGCCACGTGCTGCTCGCCATGGGCGCGGATGACGCCAGGGCACGGGGGTCACTGCGGTTCTCCCTCGGCCACACCTCGTCGCAGCAGGACGTGGACGCCCTCGGCGCCGTGATCGGCGAGGCCGTGGAGCGCGCCCGCCGCGCCACCGCCCGCTGAGCGGAACGTTCCTGGCCTGCCCTGCTGGGCTGACCCGTCCGCTGAGCCGGGCCGACTTTCATGATCACGGAGGATCCGGCCGGCCAGAGCATGTCAAATTCTCCGTGATCATGAAATGTGCCATCGCCGCACTGGACATAGGTTCGGCAGCCATACGTGCGTCCGGTCCGCCATCGGCCGAATACCCTGGTAGGCAATGACTCGACTGCGCGTGCTCGCCGCCATGTCCGGCGGCGTTGACTCAGCGGTGGCCGCCGCCAGGGCCGCTGAGGCAGGTCACGACGTGACCGGCGTTCACCTCGCCCTGTCCGCGAACCCTGCCTCTTACCGGAGCGGCGCGCGCGGCTGCTGCACGCTGGAGGACGCCAGGGACGCCCGGCGGGCGGCTGACGTGATCGGGATCCCGTTCTACGTCTGGGACATGGCCGAGCGGTTCCGCGACGACGTGGTGCAGGACTTCGTCGACGAGTACGCGCGCGGGCACACCCCCAACCCGTGCCTGCGCTGTAACGAGAAGATCAAGTTCGCCGCGGTGCTGGACCGGGCGATGGCGCTCGGCTTCGACGTGGTCTGCACCGGTCACCACGCCAGGCTGGCGCCGGCCGTCACGTCCGGCGGCGCACCGCAGGCCACCGTGGCGGATCAGCCCGGCGCCGCCCCGCGCCTGGTCCGCAGCGTCGACGAGGCCAAGGACCAGTCGTACGTNNCAAGCCGGACAGCCACGACGTGTGCTTCATCGCCGACGGTGACACCAGGAAGTTCCTGCAGGGCCACCTGGGCGATGCGCCTGGCCAGATCGTCGACGAGGCCGGCGCCGTGGTCGGCAGCCACGACGGCTCGTACGGCTTCACCATCGGCCAGCGCCGCGGGCTGCGTATCGGCTATCCGGCGCCGGACGGCAGGCCGCGGTACGTGCTCGACATCGCCCCGGCGTCCGGCACGGTGACGGTCGGCCCGGCCGAGGCCCTGGACGTGCTGGAGATCGAGGCGAAGCACCCGGTGTGGACCGGCTGCCCGCCGCCCGCCGCGCCGATCGACTGCCTGGTCCAGCTCCGCGCGCACGGCACCCCCCAGCCGGCCACCGCCTGCCCGGAAGGCACGGGCCTGCGGATCAGGCTGGCGGCGCCAGCCCGAGGCATCGCCAAGGGCCAGGCGGCGGTCCTGTACGACGGCGACACCGTGCTTGGCTCGGCCACGATCACTGCCACCGACCGGGCGGCGCACGCCGGCCCCGGCCGGGCCACGGTCACTGCCACCGACCGGGCGGCGCACGCCGGCATGACGGCCGGCTATGGCGCGTGATCCCGGCTGCCGGCCGGTGCGGTAGCTAGGCTCGGCTGGGTGAGCCTAGAAACGCCGCCTTACCCGTGGCCGCCCGGCAGCGCTACCGGCATCGGATCGATGCCGGGCACTGACCCGGCTGAGGCCATCGCCGTCGTCCTCGGTGAGCTGCCCGACTTCCCGTACCTCCCTGAGCTGCCCGGCCGGGGGCCCGGCGCGGATCTGACCGGGCGGACCGCCGCCCTGCTCGTCGGCCTTTCGGTGGAGACGACCACGGGCGGCTGGCGGTTCGCGGCCAGGCCCGGGCGTGACATGCGGCACGCAGCCGGACTGCTGCAACGGGACCTGGATGCACTCGAGCAGGCCGCCGACGGCTGCGATACCACCCTCAAGGTTGCTATATGCGGGCCGTGGACGATGGCCGCCACGATCGAGCTGGCCCGCAGCCAGAACCCGGCGCTGCACGACCCGGGCGCCGTGGCTGACCTTACTGAATCGCTAGCCGAGGGCGTGGCGGCGCACGTCGCCGAGGTCAGGAAGCGGGTCCCTGGCGCGACGGTGCTGCTGCAGGTCGACGAGCCCGCACTGCCCGCGGCCCTGGCCGGCCGCGTGCCGACCGCCAGCGGGCTGAACAGGATCGCCGCCGTCGATGCAGCCGTGACCACAGCCGCGCTGCGCACGGTCTTGACTGCGGCGAAGGCATTCGCCATCGTGCATTGCTGCGCCCCGGATGTCCCGTTCAAAATCCTCCGGGACTGCGGTGCCGGAGCCGTCGGCTTCGACCTGAGCCTGCTGGGGCAAGACGAGGAGGACGGACTGGCCGAGACGGCCGAGGCCGGCCTGGGGATCCTGGCCGGCACCACGACAACAACCACAGAGCTTGAACGGGGCAATCGGGCCAGCTCGCCTGCGCCGCGCGAGACGGCCGCGGAGGTGATCGCGCTATGGCGGCGGATGGGGCTGCTGGCCGCGAAGCTGACCGAGCAGGTGGTGATCACCCCGTCGTGCGGGCTGGCCGGGGCTTCGCCGGCCGGCGCGCGGGCGGCGCTGGCCCGCTGCAGGGAGGCTGCGATGATCATGCCTGAGCTGATCGAGGAGGGGCGGCGGTGACCGTGCCCCCCGCTGACGTGCCCCCCGCTGACCTGCCTGCCGCTGATGGGAGCGCGCGGCACCGGCATGCCGAGCTGGCCGAGGAGATCACTGAGCACAACTACCGCTACCACGTGCTCGACTCGCCGCTGGTGTCGGACGCCGAGTACGACACGCTGATGCGCGAGTTGCGGGAGCTTGAGGAGCGCCACCCGGAGCTGCGTACCCCGGAGTCGCCGACCCAGAAGGTCGGCGGCGCGATCTCCACGGACTTCACCCCGGTGCAGCACCTGGAGCGGCTGCTCAGCCTGGACAACGCGTTTTCCGCGGAGGAGCTTGACGGGTGGGCGGCACGGGCCGACCGGCTGGGCGCCGCCGCGTCGCTGGAGACCGTGGGACCTTACCTGTGCGAGCTGAAGATCGACGGCCTGGCGATCGCCCTGGTGTACCAGGGCGGGAAGCTGGTCCGGGCCGCGACCAGGGGCGACGGGGTCACCGGCGAGGACGTGACGCCGAACGTCAAGACCATCGCCGCGGTTCCGGCCCGGCTGGCGGGCACCGGCTGGCCGGAGACCCTGGAGGTACGGGGCGAGGTGTTCCTGCCGGTTGTCGCGTTCCATGAGCTGAACGAGCGGCTGGCCGAGGCCGGCCGGGCGGCGTTCGCCAACCCGCGCAACTCGGCGGCCGGCTCGCTGCGGCAAAAGGACCCGCGGGTGACCGCGACGCGGCCGCTCGGCCTGATCGTGCACGGGCTGGCCGTGCCCGGCGCGGACACGAGCGGAGCCGGCATGCCGGACCCCGGCACCGCTGGGCTGCCGTCGGCCGCCCCGGCCACCCAGTCTGGCTGGTACGAGCTGCTGCGCGGCTGGGGCCTGCCGGTCAGCGACCTGATCCGGGTCGTGGCCGACCTGGACGGTGTCCGGGACTACATCGAGCACTACCGCGAGCACCGGCACGCTCCGCCGTACGAGATCGACGGAGTCGTCGTCAAGCTTGACCAGCTGGCCGTGCAGCGCGCGCTCGGCGCGACCAGCCGGGCGCCGCGCTGGGCGATCGCCTTCAAGTACCCGCCGGAGGAGGTCACCACCCGGCTGCTGGACATCAGGGTCAACGTGGGCCGCACCGGCCGGGTGACCCCGTACGCCGTGATGGAGCCGGTCAAGGTCAGCGGCTCGACCGTGGACAGGGCAACCCTGCACAACGCCGACGAGGTGGCCCGCAAGGGCGTGCTGATCGGCGACATGGTGGTGCTGCGCAAGGCCGGCGAGGTGATACCCGAGGTGGTCGGGCCGGTCGCCGACCTGCGGACCGGCGCGGAGCGGGCGTTCGAGTTCCCGTCCGCGTGCCCGGAGTGCGGGACCCCGCTGGCGCGCGAGGAAGGCGAGGTCGACTGGCGCTGCCCGAACGCCAGGTCCTGTCCGGCGCAGCTGCGTGAGCGGCTGTTCCACCTTGCTGGCCGCGGCGCGCTGGATATCGAGGTGCTCGGGTACGAGGCCGTGGTCGCGCTGCTCGGCGCCGGCCCGGTTGACGGCGGGGGTGACGACACGGGCCCGGTTGACGGCGAGGGTGAACAGGCGGTCCCGGTTGGCGGCGAAGGCGACCCCGCAGGCCTGATCGCCGACGAGGGCGACATCTTCACGCTGACCGCCGAGTCGCTAGCCGGCTGCCCGTTCTTCGTGAACAAGGAGGGCACGCTGACCGCGAATGCGGGGAAGCTGCTGCGCAACCTGGAGGAGGCACGCGGCCGCCCGCTCTGGCGGATCCTGGTCGCGCTGTCGATCAGGCATGTCGGGCCGACCGCGGCCCGTGCCCTCGCGATCGAGTTCGGCTCCGTCGACGCGATCGCCGCGGCGACCGCCGATCAGCTGATTGCCGCCGATGACGTCGGCCCGACGATCGCCGCCGCGGTGATCGACTGGTTCGCCGTGGACTGGCATCAGGCGATCGTGACGAAATGGCGCGCCGCGGGGGTGGTGCTCGCCGATCCGGATTTCGCCGGCGGCTCCCGCGTTGCCCGGCCGCTGGGCGGGGTAACGGTGGTCATCACCGGCACCCTGGGCGGGTTCAGCCGGACCGAGGCCGGCGAGGCGGTGCAGCGTCTCGGCGGCAAGGTCGCGGGGTCGGTCTCGAAGAAGACCGACTTCGTCGTGGCCGGGGAGAGCCCGGGATCGAAATACGACAAGGCCATCGCGCTCGGCGTGCCCGTCCTGGACGACGCCGGCCTCGTCGTGCTGCTGGAGCAGGGCGCGGATGCGGCGCGCGCTGTGGCGGTCGTGACGGCGGATCCGGCTGGCTGAGCTGCACAATCGGCTGCACCGGGAGATCCGGCCGAACGACACCGGTCGAATGAAGGCGCCTCGCAGTTGTAACGGATAGTATGCGATTGGTTTCGGGAAGTACTATTTCGCCGTACGCTGCTCAGCGAGCTTGAGCAGCACGCGCGTACCGCAGCGGTTGCCCCACGCGTGAGGAAACCCTATGAAGGACCCGAACGACACCAGGGACATCGGCCCGCGGGCCGGCTCGCCGCTCTGGATTCACATGACCGCGGTGACAGCAGCAGGCACTGTCGTTCTCGCCTGGGCGGTCGACCGGCTGGGCCTGGCGGGCCTTCATCACCTGGCGGACAACCCGAGGTTCTGGGTGATCGCGGGACTCGTCGTGGTGGGCGAGGTGCGGCCCATAGCGACGCCGGGTAAGACGGGCCCCGAGGCGCCCGTTGTCTCGCTTGCCTTCAGCTTCGCCGCGCTGCTCTGCTGGGGATTCCCCGTCGCCGCGGTGCTGCGGGTCATTTCCACGGCATTGGCGGGCGGCGTGCAGCGGCAGGCGCCGCACCGCATCGCATTTAACGCGGCCCAGTTCACGCTGAGCCTGGCAGCCGCCGGACTGGCCCTCGCGGCGGCCGGCCTGTACCCCTCTCCCGCCCATCCCTGGCTGCCGAGCGGTGCCGGGCTGCCCTGGGTGGCGCTGGCCGCGATCGCCTTTTTCGCCGTTAACTTCCTGCTGGTCGGCATGGCCGTAGCGCTGCATTCGCGGGCACCGTACTGGCGGACTTTCCGGTCCTCGCTGCCCTACCAGGCCTTCGCGAACTTTGTCCTGCTGTCCGCCGCGCCGCTCATCGTCGTGGTGGTAAGCCGCTCGCCCCTGCTCCTGATGCTGCTCCTGCTGCCACTGACCGCGATCTATGTCAACGCAGAGACGTCTGTGCAGCGGGAGCACCAGGTCCACCATGACGAGCTCACTGGCCTGTCCAACCGGAAGCTGCTCGAGCGGAAGACCGGGGAGGCGCTGGCCGAGGCGTCGCGATCGGGCAGCATGGTCGGGTTCCTCTTACTTGACCTGGACCGCTTCAAGGAGGTCAACGACACGCTCGGGCATCTTGCCGGGGACCGGCTGCTGCGGATCGTGGCGCACCGGCTGCGGAACAACGTCCGGCCCGGCGACGTGGTAGCGCGGCTCGGCGGAGATGAGTTCGCCGTCCTGCTGCCCCCGGTGCGCGAGGTGAGCGCGGCCCGCGAGGTTGCCGCCCGGCTGCGCGTCGCCATCGCCGAGCCGATCCGGCTTGAGGGGATGTCGATCGAGATCGAGGCTAGCGTGGGGCTGGCGCTCTTCCCGGACGACGCGAGCGGGTTCGAGCTTCTTATGCAGCGCGCCGACGTGGCAATGTACCTGGCGAAGGAGCGCCGCACCGGGGTCGAGAGATACGTTGCGGACTCCGACCGCAACTCACCGGCCCGCCTTGCGCTGCTCGGTGACCTGCGCCGCGGCATGGATCGCGGTGAGCTCGAGTTGCAATTCCAGCCCAAGGTGTACCTCGGGGACGAGCGGACCATCGCCGGGATGGAGGCGCTGGTCCGCTGGCGGCACCCGGTGCGGGGCACACTGCGCGCGGGGGATTTCATCCCGCTGGTCGAGCAGTCCTACCTGATGCGCGATCTTACGAGGCATGTCGTGGATATGGCGCTCGCGCAAGCCGCGCTCTGGTGGCGGGACGGGCTGCGGGTGCAGGTCTCGGTGAATGTAGGCGCCAGGGATCTGCTCGACGCCGGCCTAGCCGAGACTGTCTCCCGCGGTCTCGCCAGGACCGGCCTGCCGCCGGAAGCGATCCTGCTGGAGATCAACGAGCGAGTGCTGACGAGCGAGCCCTCTCATTCAGCTGCCGCGGCGGAATCCCTTGCCGCGCTGGGCGTCGCGCTCAGCCTCGATGATTTCGGGACGGGGCATTCGTCGCTTGTGTGGCTCAGGCAGCTGCCGGTAGGCGAGGTGAAAATCGACTCGTCGTTCGTCGGCCGGCTACTCGATTCCGCCGAGGATGAGATGGTCGTCGGGTCCATCGTGGATCTTGTCCACGCTCTTGGCATCCGCTCCGTCGCCGAGGGCGTCGAGTCCGCCGAGGTGGCAGCCGCGCTGCAGAAGATGGGCTGCGACGCAGCTCAGGGGTGGCATTTCAGCAGGCCGCTCAGTCCCGTGCTCGCTACCGCGTGGCTCGCCGAGAACGCCCAGCCCGCCGAGAACGCCCAGGCCGCCGGGAACGCCCAGCCTGCCGGGAACGCCCAGCCCGGTGTGCGCCACCAGCCCGCTGAGGCTAGTGGTGATGGAGAGCGCCGCGTTCCCGGTGAGCGTGCTGACCACGGTGGCCCCTATGTGCCGGGTGCCAGGCGGCCGGCGCAGTTGCCGGTCACCCGCGCCCTCAGGGTCCAGCGGCCGGTCAGCTCACCCGCGCGGCCCGTCCGTGTGCCCGCGCCGCCGGTCAGTGCCCCCGCGCCGCCGGTCCGTGTCCCCGCGCCGCCGGTCCGTGCGCCCGGGGCACCGGTCCGTGCGCCCGGGCCGCCGGTCCGTGCGCCCGGGGCACCGGTCAGTTCCGATGTGGTGCCGGGGGCGCCGGTCCGTGCGCCCAGGCCGCACGCCGGCTTTACGTCATAGCCGGGCGCCCGGTCGGCTGGGCCTTGCCGCCAGCTCCGAAATGCCTTCGGCCCGCCGCCGGCCGGGCCAATAGGATGGCCTCCATGTCTATTACCCGCGAGGAGGTCGCCCACCTGGCCCGGCTGTCGCGGCTGGCACTCAGTGCGGACGAGCTCGATCGATTCGCCGGCCAGCTAGACGTGATCATCGCGGCGGTCGCCAGGGTGCAGGAGGTCGCCGCCGACGGGATCCCGCCGACGACGCACGCGGTGCCCGTCACGAACGTATTCCGCGAGGACATCATCGTGCCGCCGCTCGGCGCGGGCGTGGTGCTCGATCAGGCGCCAGCGGCCGAGCAGGGCAGGTTCCGCGTCCCGCGCATCCTGGCGGAGGATTGATCATGGATAGCGAGCTGACCAGGATGACGGCTGCCGGGATCGCGGCGCTGGTGGCGGCGGGCGAGGTGTCAGCCGTCGAGGTCGCCGCGGCACACCTGGACCGGATCGAAGCCGTGGACGAGCGCGTGCACGCCTTCCTGCACGTGGCCGCGGACAGCGCGCTGCGGGCTGCCCGGGCGATCGACGACCGGCGCGCGGCAGGCCAGCCACTCGGTCCGCTCGCCGGGGTGCCACTGGCACTGAAAGACGTCTTCACCACGACCGACATGCCCACCACCTGCGGATCGCGCATCCTGGAGGGCTGGCGGCCGCCCTACGACGCGACCGTCACCGGCCGGCTCCGGCGTGCCGGGATCGTCATCCTCGGCAAGGCCAACATGGACGAATTCGCGATGGGTTCCTCCACCGAGAACTCGGCCTTCGGCCCGTCACGCAACCCCTGGGACCTCAGCCGGGTGCCCGGCGGCTCGTCCGGCGGCTCGTCCGCCGCGGTCGCCGCCTTCGAAGCGCCGCTGGCCATCGGCACCGACACCGGCGGGTCAATCCGCCAGCCGGGCGCGGTCACCGGGATCGTCGGAGTCAAGCCCACCTACGGCGGCTCCTCCAGGTACGGCGTGGTGGCGTTCGCGTCCTCGCTGGACACGCCGGGGCCGCTGGCCCGCACCGTGCTGGACGCCGCGCTGCTGCACGAGGCCATGTCCGGGCACGACCCGTGTGACTCGACCTCGGTGGATGCGCCGGTCCCGCCCGTGGTGGCCGCGGCCCGGCAGGCGGACGTCAGCGGACTGCGCATTGGCGTGGTGACCGAGCTGAACGGGGAGGGATACCAGCCGGGCGTCATCACCAGGTTCACCGAGGCAGTGGAGCTGCTGGAGTCGATGGGCGCCAAGGTCACCGAGGTCTCCTGCCCGCACTTCGGGTACGCCCTGCCTGCCTATTACCTGATCGCGCCGAGCGAGTGCTCGTCGAACCTGGCCCGCTTCGACGCGATGCGATACGGCCTGCGGGTCGGGGACGACGGCACCCGCAGCGCCGAGGAGGTCATGTCGCTGACCCGCGCGGCGGGCTTCGGAGCTGAGGTCAAGCGCCGGATCATACTGGGCACCTACGCGCTGTCCAGCGGATACTACGACGCCTACTACGGCAAGGCGCAGCAGGTCCGGACGCTGATCACGAGAGACTTTGAAAAGGCGTTCGAGCAGGTCGACGTGCTGGTGTCACCAGCCACGCCGACCACGGCATTCCCGATTGGCGAGCGCGCCGACGACCCGATGGCGATGTACCTCGCTGATCTCTGCACGATCCCGTCGAACCTGGCGGGCAACGCGGCGATCTCGGTGCCGTGCGGCCTCGCGCCCGAGGATGGCCTGCCGGTCGGCCTGCAGGTGATGGCCCCGGTGCTGGCTGATGACCGGATGTACCGGGTGGCCGCGGCGGTGGAGGCCGCGCTCGGCCAGCGCCGCGGGCACCCGCTGCTTGACGAGGCGAACGGGCTCGGCGAAGCCAGGCCCGGGCAGGAGGGCCGGCGATGACCGAGACGATCACGGCTGTCCCGTATGACGAGGCCATTGCCCGGTACGAGCCCCTCATCGGGCTGGAGACGCACGTCGAGCTCGGCACCATCACGAAGATGTTCTGCGGCTGCCCGGCCGCGTTCGGCGCCGAGCCCAATGCCGCCGTCTGCCCGGTCTGCCTCGGCCTGCCTGGCTCGCTGCCGGTGACCAACCGGAGCGCCATCGAGTACACGATCAGGATCGGGCTGGCGCTGAACTGCTCGATAGCCTCATGGTGCCGCTTTGCGCGCAAGAACTACTTCTATCCCGATATGCCCAAGGACTACCAGATATCGCAGTACGACGAGCCCCTGTGCACCGACGGCTGGCTGGACATCGTCGTCGATGGCATTGACTTCCGGGTGGGCATCGAGCGAGTCCACATGGAAGAGGACACCGGCAAATCGCTGCACGTCGGCGGCGCTACCGGCCGGATCCACGGGGCGGACTACTCACTCGTGGACTACAACCGGTCCGGCATCCCGCTGGTGGAGGTCGTTACCAAGCCGGTGCCCGGCACCGGCACGCTCGCCCCCGTGGTGGCCCGTGCCTATGTCACGGAACTACGGGAGGTGCTCAGGGCGCTCGGGGTATCCGACGTCCGGATGGAGGAAGGCTCGCTGCGCTGCGACGTCAACACCTCGCTGGCTCCACGGGGCGCAAGCCAGTGGGGCACCCGCACGGAGACCAAGAACGTCAACTCACTCCGCTCGGTCGAGCGGGCAGTCCGGTCGGAGATCGAGCGGCAGGCGGCAGTGCTCGACGCCGGCGGCAGGGTCATCCAGGAGACCAGGCATTTCCATGAGGAGAGCGGGCTCACCACCTCGGGCCGGAGCAAGGAGGAGGCGCAGGACTACCGGTACTTCCCCGAGCCTGACCTTGTCCCGGTCGCGCCAGCGGCGGAATGGGTGGAGCAGCTGCGGGCGACGCTGCCAGAGCTGCCCTCGGCCCGCCGGGCACGGCTGCAGGCCGAGTGGGGGCTGTCTGACCTCGACATGACCGCGCTCGGTAACGCCGGGGCGCTGGATCTGGTGGCCGATACCGTGACCGCAGGCGCGACACCCGCCGATGCGCGCAAATGGTGGCTCGGTGAGCTGTCCAGGCACGCTAACGAGTCCGGCACCGAGCTGGCCGCGCTGGCGGTGACACCCGCCCAGGTGGCCAGGATCGCCGCGATAGTGGCGTCTGGCGCCCTCAACGACACGCTGGCCAGGCAGGTGCTCGAAGGCGTGCTGGCCGGCCAGGGCAGCCCGGACGAGATCGTCGCTGCCCGCGGCCTCGCCGTGGTCAGTGACGACGCGACGCTGCTGGCTGCCATCGATGCGGCCATCGCTGCACATCAGGATGTGGCCGCCAAGATCCGTAACGGCAAGGCGGCGGCGGCCGGCGCACTCGTCGGGGCCGTGATGAAGGCGACGAGGGGCCAGGCCGACGCTGCCCGGGTCCGCGAGCTGATCCTGGAGCGCCTCGGCCAGGCGTACCCGCTTCGCGATCCCTGAAATCATGCGCAGCTGGCTGGCCCGCGAGGGTGGCGCTGCGGATCATGCGCGCCTGGCTGGCCAGCGCGTGCTAGTGACCGCACGGCTATACTCGTCCTTGTGACGTCACGACTGCGCCTGGCGATGATGCCCCGCTAGCGGGGCCATGACGCGCTGCCAGGACGATGTCCGGCCGAGGTCCCGTATCGGGGCCTCGATTTTTTTTGCGGTCGGAGCCCCTGTCTCCCAGGAGGTTTCCGTGAGCAAAGAACGTGTTTACCTCAGCACGACGATTCCCTACGTCAATGCGCCCGCGCATCTCGGCCACGCGCTGGAGCTTGTCCAGGCCGATGTACTGGCGCGCCATCACCGGCTGGCCGGCGACCAGGTCCGGTTCCAGACCGGAACAGACGACAACTCACTGAAGAACGTGCTCGCCGCCGCGGCGGAGGGCGTCAGCACCGCCGAGCTTGTCGGCCGGAACGCGGCGGCCTTCGAGCGGCTGCGCGAGCCGCTTGCGCTGTCGTTCGACGATTTCATCCGCACCAGCAGCGATCCGCGGCACCGGCCCGGAGTGGAGCGACTCTGGCGGGCTTGCGCGGCTAGCGGTGATCTCTACCAGAAGGACTACGAGGGCCTGTACTGCGTGGGCTGCGAGCAGTTCTACAAGCCGGCCGAGCTGGCCGGCAGAGCATGCCCCGAGCACGGCACGCAGCCGCAGCGGATAAGGGAGGAGAACTGGTTCTTCCGGCTGTCCCGCTATGAACGGCAGCTGCATGACCTGATCGCCGCCGGCCGATTGCGGATCGAGCCCGCCGCGCGCAGGAACGAGGTGCTCGGGTTCATCGCTGACGGCCTGGAGGACTTCAGCGCGTCCCGGTCAATTTCTCGCGCCAGGGGCTGGGGCATACCGGTACCCGATGACCCGGACCAGGTGATCTACGTCTGGTGGGACGCACTCGGCAACTACGTCACCGCTCTCGGGTACGGCGGTGACGCGCAGGAGGGTGACGCGCAGGAGTATGAGCGGTGGTGGGTCCAGTCGGACCGCCGCGTCCATCTGGCCGGCAAGGGCGTGGTCCGCTTCCACGCCGTGTTCTGGCCGGCCATCCTGCTGTCGGCTGGCCTGCCGCTGCCTACCGACATCCTGGTCCACGATTACCTGACCATAGACGGGCGCAAGATCAGCAAGTCGGCCGGCGTAGTAGGGCCAGCAGACGGTGCTGTGGCGGCAGCAGACGGTGCGGCGAGGTCGGCGGCAGCAGACGGTGCGGCGGGGTCAGCGGCCGGCGTAGCGGGATCGGCGGCCGGCGTGGCGGGATCGGCGGCCGGCGTGGCGGGATCGAGTGCGGACCCTGCCGCCCTGATCGCCAGGTTCGGGACCGATGCGGTCCGCTGGTGGTTGCTGCGCGAGGTGCCCAGGGTCGGTGACGCCGACTTCACCGTCGCCCGGCTGATCGCCCGCGCCAACGAAGACCTCGCCAACGGCCTGGGCAACCTGGTCAGCCGGGTGATCTCGATGGCGCACCGCTACCGGCAGGGCCAACTGCGCCCGCTGCCAGCACACGAGTTCGTCGTTGCCGGCGCCAGCCAGTTGCGTGCTGCGTGCACGCACGTGACGGACCGGGTAAGCACCGCGCTCGCCGCCTACGACATCCGGGCGGCGACCGTCGCCATCTGGGACATCGTGGATGAGGCGAACCGCTACATCGAGCGTGCCGAGCCGTGGCGGCTCGCCAGCGCCGAGCGGGCTGGTGATGCCAGCGCGGGATTCCAGCTGGATGCGGCGCTGGATGTGCTTATCCAGGCCTGCCGCACGCTGGCCGCCGAACTGGCGCCATTCGTTCCCGGCCTTGCCGCCAGGCTGGCCGCCGCATGTGACGACTCGGCCGGGCCGCTGCCGGAGCCGCGGACGCTGTTTCCGCGGATCGGCTGATGCTGATGGCATACGGTCGGTGCCTCCGCGCGTTTCCGATGGGACGCGCTCGTTTGCGAACAAGTGAGGTGGCCTCGTGCGGATATGGGTGCCGACGGAGCAGGTGGCCGCCGCGCTGGACGGCCTGCCCGGTGTGACCGTCGATGTGGTCAACCTGGACGAAATCCTGGCGGATAACGGGGACCTGGCGGGCTACGGCGACTTGCCAGCCAGCGCCGCCGAGGTGGAGTTCTACGTCCCGCCGTTCTTCCCGCGGTCGCCATCGGTGGCTGCCATGCGCCGGATGCCGCTGCTCAGGGTGGTGCAGACGCTGACCGCCGGGATTGACAAGCTCCGCCCGCAAATCCCGGACGGCGTTCTCTTGTGCAACGCACGAGGCGTGCACGACGCCGGCACGGCCGAATGGGTAGTCGCCGCGATGCTGGCCTCCATCCGGCGGTTTCCTTACTTTGCCGCGGAGCAGGCCGCCGCCCGGTGGAGCTCCCGGTTCACCGGCAGCCTCGCCGGGAAGACCGTACTCATCGTCGGCTACGGCTCGATCGGCGCTGCGGTCGAGCGGCGGCTCAGCGGTTTCGACGTCGAGGTGCGCAGGGTGGCCCGCAGCGCGCGTGACGGCGTGCACCCGATCGGCGATGTCCTTGGGCTGCTGCCCGAGGCTGACGTCGTGGTCCTGCTAGCCCCGGTCACGACGGAGACCATCGGAATGGTGGACGCCGCTTTCCTTGCTGCGATGAAGGACGGCGCCCTCTTCGTCAATGCGGCCAGGGGTTCGCTGGTGGTCACGACAGACTTGTGCGATGAACTGCAGAGCGGCCGCCTGAAGGCGGTGCTGGACGTCACCGATCCCGAGCCGCTCGGCCCGGCACATCCCCTGTGGACGATGCCGAACCTCTTCATCACCCCGCATGTAGCCGGGTCTACCCCGGCCTCGGGAAAACCAGGCCTGGAGTTCGTCCGGGCGCAGGCGGAACGCTTCCGGGACGGTGAGCCGCTCCTTAACGTGATCACTGGCGAGTACTGAATGATCTCCGATGGCGACACGATGATCTCCGGGGGCGACGCGATGATCTCCGGGGGAGATGCGGCACGGCCAGGGCCTGCAGGGCGCCGCTAAGATCACGCAGCCGGGCTACGGCCGGCCGGCGAGGGCAGCCTGGGGAGTGACCACACGCGCTCGACGCACTCGGCGGAACCGCAGGTCCGGCCACCGCCACAGGCGGTCTTGCCGCAGACCTCGCACAGCGCCGGGGTGTAGACCCGATCCAGCGTCGCGGGGTAGGTCCGCAGTTCGGTGCCGACCGTTACAACACGTCGGATCTTGCGGTCCGGCAGGACCAGCCACTCGGCCATCGGATCACCTCGCTGCAACCCCCCGCGCGCCCGGCCAGGCAAGCCAGGGAACTCCCGACTGCCAATGTTACAACGACAGAGCGGGCCGGGACCCCTACTCACGCGACGGAGGCGCTGCAATCCGGCCGGTGGCGCGGACGCCGGAATTGCGCATCAGCGGCCCGGTCCGCGGTGCCGCCCTGGCCCGGCCGGCAGCACGCGCGAGATGTACATACTTCCTCAATCGAAGCGTGACCTCGGGCACGTAGAGTGAGTCCACATCGCTTATTGCGAGTGCGTTCAGTTACGCCAATTAACTTTACTGAAAGTACACCCCGGTCGTAGGGATTTCATGTTCCCGCTGTCCGCGCAGTGTCGCGCTGACATCGCGTAGTGCCGCACCGCGGCGCATGACGCGGGCCCGGCGGCCCCACAGAGGTCTGCCGGGCTCGGTTATTGCCGGGCGGACGCGGCAAAAGGAGGCTCGGTGCGCTCTGCTCTAGCTGGCAACGCCCGATGAGCCTGGCCGTGCAGGCAGAAACCGCGGCCGGGGCCGTCGCGGCTGTCGCCGCTGCGGCGATCCTGTGGCGCAGCTCGACCCGCCACGAGGGATCCGTTCGGAATTCCTACCGCTGGCTCACGATGGCCGCGGTCGCTTGGGGAGCGGGCTTCGTCGCGCAGCAGGCTCTCATCGGCCCGCTCGGCGGGACCGCCGTACCGCTGACCCTCGGTGATCTTCTCTCGCTATTCGCCCTGCCCGCGATGCTGGCCGGTCTGGTGGCGCTGGCCGCCTCGGGCGCGGAACCGGCCGCGATCCGGCCGCGCGAGGCCGCGATGCGGCTGGCTGATGGCTACGTGCTAGCGGCCGCGCTCTTTGTGATCGGCTGGATAGCGCTGTTCGGATCGATCTACCGAAGTTCCGGGGACGGTGCGGGCACGTTCGGGCTGGCCCTGCTTCACCCGCTAGCTGACCTGGCCGTGCTCGGCGTGGTCCTGCCGTACGTGGCGATTGCGGGCAGGCGCGGGCTCGCGCCCTTCCTCGCCCTGCTTGCCGTGGCCGTGAGTGACGCGCTTGCGGTCGGAGCCAAGGTCGACGCCGCAAGTCCGGGGGCGTGGGCGCAGCTCATGCAACTCGCCGCGTTCTGCCTGCTTGGCGCGACGCCACTGATCAACTCTGGCCGGCTGCGGCTCCCCGAGCACCGCCCGGTGCCCGGTGTGAGCCTGCTCGAACGCCACCGCCAGGCACGGGAGACGGGCCTGACGGCGCTGGTCGCCGCGCTCGCGGCAGCGGCCGCGGCCCTGGTGATCATCTCGTCGGCGCTGGCCGGCGGGTCGGCGGCCGGGCCAGCCGTTGCCGTCACGGGCTGCATCGCCGTGCTCGCGCTGGCCGCCAGGATCACGGGGCTGCTGGTCCGGGAGAGGGCGGTGGCTGTTACCCGGCAGGAGTCGGGCCGCCAGTTCCGCGAGCTTGCCGAGCGCATTACCGACGTCGTGCTTGTCTGTGATCTCGACGGCACGATCAGGTACGCCAGCACTGCCGTCGCCGAGTACGGTTACTCGCCGGAAAAACTGGACGGGATGGCACTCGCCGATCTGATGCATCCTGAGGACCTGCCAGGCGGGATCAGGTACGCTCGCGCGGCAGCCCGCAGTGCCCCGGCAGCGCAAAGATATCCGTGCCGGGTGCGGTCGGCCGACGGGACCTGGCGGCACGTCGAGTCCACCGCGTCGCGGTACTGGGACGCGGGCGAGCCCGACCAGCTGCTCGTCACTGCCCGAGACGTCAGCGATCAGGTGGCATTGCGCCGCCAGGTGACGCACCTGACTTTCCACGACGGGCTGACCGGCCTGCCGAACCGCGCGTACCTCGAGCAGCGGGCGAAGGACGTTCTCGGCGCCGCGATGCAAGCCTCGGCCGAACGGCAGGCCGCGGGCCAGCAGTCGGCCGTGGCCGGGGCCATCTTCCTTGACCTGGACGGCTTTACCGGCGTGAACGACTCGGTCGGGCACGGCGCCGGTGACCTGCTGCTGGCTCAGGCCGCACGCAGGCTCCGCGCTACGGTCCCGCCGCGCGACACCGTGGCCCGGTGGGGCGGCGACGAGTTCGCGGTGCTGGTCGAGAAGGCCGACAGCGCGCAGGAGATCGTGGATATCGCCGAACGGCTGGGCGGGGCCATCGCCGCCGAGGCGTTCCGCGTCGCGGACCGGGATGTCTCGCTGACTGCGAGTGTCGGCGTGGCCCTCGCTGATGACGAGGAAGCCGGCTACCTGCTGCGCAACGCGGATGTGGCGATGTCCCGCGCCAAGGAGTCCGGTGGCGGCCGGGTGGAGGTCTTCGCCGCGCACATGCATGCGGATGTCGTCCGCCGGCTGGAGCTGGCCGGCGACCTGCGGCGGGCGATTACGGAGCGGGAACTGAGACTTGACTTTCAGCCTGTCATGAACCTCGCCACTTCGGAGATCACCGGTGTGGAAGCGCTGGTCCGCTGGTCGCGTGCTGGCGAGGCGGTGCACCCGGCGGAGTTTCTTGACATCGCGGAAGACTCGGGCCTTATCGTGCCGCTCGGCGACTGGGTGCTGCGCGAGGCGTGCGAGCAGGCAGCCGCCTGGCACCGCTCCGGCTGGGCCATCGGCGTTTCGGTCAACTTCTCGTCGCGGCAGGTCAGCGCGCCCGGGTTCACCGAGTCCGTGCTCGCAGCGCTCGACGACACCGGCCTGGCGCCGCCCGCGCTCACCCTTGAGCTCACCGAGCGGATGCTGATCGAGGGCGCTGCGCCGATGGTCGAGGGGCTGGCCGAACTGCGCCGCCGTGGCATCAATCTCGCCATCGATGACTTCGGTACGGGCCATGCGTCTCTCGCCTACCTGCGGCAGCTTCCGGTGGACATCATCAAGATCGACCCGTCGTTCGTGGCCGGCCTCGGTCAGGACCCGACCCTGGCCATGCTGACCCGCACTATCGTCCGGGTCGGGCATGATCTGGGCATCGAGGTCGTGGCGGAAGGCATCGAGCGGCCGGAGCAGCTCGACTTGCTACGCGAGATGGGCTGCGGTCTCGGCCAGGGATACCTGATAGCCCGGCCGATGACGGCGAGGGAAGTGGCGGTTCTCGCCCGGGGTGAGAAGGCCGCTGTCGCCGGGGGTGAGAAGGCCGCTCTCGCCGGGGGTGAGAA
>PMSW01000007.1 GCA_003168215.1 Actinomycetota bacterium | reverse complement strand
GCGCCGGCTGTCCGCTCATGGCTCCGATGAGGTGTGTCGGCGCCAGCGGGCACCGACCGTGTACGCGAGGATCCAATGGCTAGGCTAGGCGCCCAGCTTCGGGCGCACTTGGTGGCGACGTGTCAGTATGGGACGGCTCATGCTGATCGCAGGGAGTAACCAACTCGCTGGCGGTAGCTGCGCACAGCACCGCCGTTATCTCAAGCCTGGATTTGGGTGTCGTCGCTGTAGTCGCCGGGGGTTCTGGGCTTCGGCGGGGACACGTTATCTGTAGCGGTGTCTTCGCTGTAGCTGGTGTGCCCGGCGCAGGTGCCTGAGGATTGTGCCCATCCTTCGGCCTGCTCGACGACTTGGGCTGAGAGCGTCTGGAGTTCGCTGATCAGCTCGCGGAGGCGCTTGGTGTTGTCGAACAGGGGACGGTAGCGCTCGGCCTGGGCGGGGGTGAGCGTGCGGGTGGTGGTCTTGGCCCCGGCCTTGCGGATCCACGAAGGGTAGGGGCCGTGCAGCTGGCTGGGGTCGCTGTGGCACCGGCACCGGGGTGAGCCGCAGCGGGTCATGCGCTCGACCAGGTTTCCGGGGAGGCAGGGGCCGAGCTTGGCGATCTCGGCGGCGATCTGGCGCTGGCGGCGTTCGGCGTTTGCTGGGTTTGGCATGCCTTGTTGTTATCGCATGGTTGCTTGCGCGCCGGCGNNCGGGCTGGCCGGGCGGGAGGGGGCGCTCATGCTGGTTCAGCGGGTGCTGATGCCTGGCAGCGGGAGGGAGTCCTGGACGCTGCTGGGGGATGACGGCGAGGTGGTGGAGCCCGCTGAGCGCTACCTGGCCTACCTGACCGCCATTGAGCGCTCACCGAACACGGTGCGGGCTTATGCGGTCAGCTTGAAGCTGTGGTTTGAGTTCCTCCGGCTCACCGTCACGCGCTGGGACCAGGCGGGCGTTGAGGACGTGGCCAGGTTCGTGGCCTGGCTGCGGGCCCCGGCGGGCAACGTGATCGTGCTGGCGGACGGGAGCGGGGCCCGGGGACCGGCGACGGTCAACCGGTATCTGGCCGGGGTTTTCGGCTTCTATGACCACCATGCGCGCACCGGTCCTGGGGTCGCTGCCGAGCTCGTCTCGTGGCGGCGGATCAGCCGCGGTTCCTACAAGCCGTTCCTGCATCACGTGACCAAGGGCCGGCCCATCCCGGTCAGGCCGGTGAAGCTGCACGTTCCCCGGCGTTCCCCCCGGACCCTGGAGCCGGGGCAGATCGTGGCGATCCTGGCGGGCTGTGTGCACCTGCGGGACCGTTTCCTGCTGTCGCTGCTGGCCGAGACCGGGATGCGGGTTGGCCAGGCGCTCGGGCTGCGGCACGCCGACTTCGTCTCCCGCAAGCGCGAGGTGCACATCGTGCCGCGGGCCGGCAACGCCAACGGGGCGCGGGCGAAGGTGCGCTCGGCCGCGGTGATCCCGGTCTCGGCGCCGCTGGTGCGCCTGTATTCGGAGTACATGCACACCGAGTACGGCGGCATCGACCTATTGACTGCACTACGGTGCTTGTCTTCCCAGTTCAGCGGACAGGCGGGGCGTTGTCCCGTTACGGTCGCGGGCCATGATCACAGAGGACGGTCCTCGGCGGGACCTGGCCATGATCGTGGTTCCGCTGGCCGGGGCGATCCGGGCGACGGGGGATCCGCGGGAGCCCTACTGGCTACTTGATCCCTGCGGGGAGAGCGTCCAGCCCGTTGCGGAGTACCTGAAGGATCTCCAGGCCGCCGGGCGGGCTGCTGCGACGCTGCGTTCGTACGGGATGGACCTGCTGCGCTGGTTCCGGTTCTGCTGGGCGATCGAGATGCCCTGGGATCAGGTGACCCGGGCTGAGGCCCGTGACTTTGCCCGACGGCTGCAGATGACCGACAAGCCTGTCCGCGGACGCCGCGGGCCGGCGCAGGTGCCGGCGGCGGGAAGGGCCAGGGCGCCGGCGCCGAACGCGGTGACAGGGAAACCGTCGCCCGGACGCAAGTACGCTGCGGCGACCGCCGCGCACAGCGAAAGCGTGCTGCGGCACTTCTACGACTTTCATGTCGAGGCCGGGAGCGGCCCGATCGTCAACCCCTTCCCGCTGGCGCGAGGCCGCAGGAGCAGGGGCGCGAACGCCCGCCACAATCCGATGGACCCTCATCGCAATCAGCAGTCCGGGCAGTTCCGGCCCCGCCTGGTGCAGCGGATCCCGCGCAGCATCCCCGATGAGAAGTTCAGCAAGCTGTTCGCGCAGTTGCCGTCGCTTCGGGACCGGGCACTGGTCGCGTTCTGGATCTCCACCGGCGCCCGGGCATCGGAGCTGCTGGGTGCCCGGCAATCCGACGCTGATCCTGGCCAGCAGCTGATCACCGTGATCCGCAAGGGGACCCGGGCGCTGCAGCAGCTCCCCGCATCCCCGGACGCGTTCGTGTGGCTGCGGCTATACCAGGCGCAAACCCGAGGGCTGGTCCCGGCGGGGCGTGACGACCCGTTGTGGTGGACGCTCCGCAGGCCGTTCCGGCCCCTGACCTACCACAGCGCGCAGGCGATGTTTTCCCGCGCCAATGCCGTCCTTGGAGCCAACTGGACGCTTCATGATCTGCGGCATACCGCGGCCTACCGGATGGCCCGCGACCCCGGCATGCCGCTCACCGACGTGCAGTGGGTGCTCGGGCACGCGCACCTGTCCACCACCCAGATCTACCTGACCGCCCCGGTCGAAGACGTGATCGCCAGCCTCCTGGCTCACCACGCCCGCCAGGGCAGGCCGGGCAGCAAGGCCGGGCAGGCAGGTCCGCCGGTGCGCTACCGGCCTGAGTCGCTCGACATCCTGTTCCGCCGGGACCAGCCATGACCGCCGTCAAGGGACGGCATCGCCATGTCGACCCGCGGCCGTCCTCAGCCCGGCAGCCCGTCCCGCCCGGCAGGCCGGCGGAAGACGTCTCAGCGCTGCTGATCCGGTTTCCGCCTCGCTCGCCGGCAACCGCATGGCCGGCGACCGGGCAAACGCGCGAGCAGGTCCTGGACCGCCTTTTCGCGCCGCCGTTCGTCCCGGCCAGCCCCATCAGTCAGGCCCATCGCCGCCGCGGGCTGAAAAGAATGCTGGACTGGCTCACTGACCAGCCCGGTGACACCTGGCAGGCACGCTGGATCGCCAGCGGGGCAGACGCTGCGGGCAATCCCGCCTGGCGAGGACTGGTGATGGACTGGATCCGATCCAGGGGAATCGGGTTCGCCGAGGACTCCTATCTCCACCTCGGCAGCGCCCTGCGGACCTTGATCTGCGGCGATGTGATCCGTCCTTCGCTGGAATGGCTTAGCATCCCCGCCACGGTCCGGTACCTGGCCGCGGAAATGGCCGGCGCCCGTGATCCCGGCGGCTTCGCCCAGCTGAGCACGCTGATCGACGCGGGCACGGAACGGTCCAGGGACCAGGCCGAGCCGATGACCAGGATGGAGGTCCTCTGCCGGATCGCCGCGATCATGGCCGCCAAAGGCGGGCTTGTCCGCGACATCACGGCCGGCGACTGCCTTGAGCTGCTGGAGCTCATCTCCGAGAAGGGAGTCGGCAACCGGCGCAGGCGCAACAACCTGAGCTTCTACCAGGCCCTTCACGCGCTGGAGGTGTTCCCGGCAGACGCCCCCGCCACCGTCCGCATGTTCCGGACCCACGGCCAGCTGCCGGTCGAGCAGCTCATCGACCGCTACGACATCGCCTGCCGGCCGGTCCGCGACCTGCTGGTGGATTACCTGCGCGAACGCCAGGTCGGGCTCGACCACAGCACCTTGCGCCAGCTCGCCTACCAGCTCGGGCGCCTGTTCTGGAAAGACCTCGAGCTGCACCACCCCGGCATCGACGACATCCGGCTCACCCCCGCGGTCACCACCGCATGGAAACAGCGGATCCAGGTCGTCACCACCAGCCGCGGCGCCAGGCCCCGGGCCGGCGCGCTGAACTGCATGACCATCGTGCGCGCCTTTTACCTGGACATCGCGCACTGGGCCACCGAAGACCCAGCCCGGTGGGGACCGTGGGCGGTCCCCTGCCCGATCCGGCTCCAGGAAGCGTCACACGTCAAAGAACGCCAGCACCGCAAATCGCGGATGGACCAGCGGACCCGCGAGCAGATGCCGATCCTGCCCATCCTGGTCACGACCGTCGGGCGGGCACGCAGGGAAACCGCCGAGCGGCTGGCAGCAGCCCAGCGCGCCGGCCCCGGCCAGGAATTCACCACCGCAGGCCAGCGGCTGCGCCGCCTGGCCGTGACCCGGCACGCCGGCGCCCGGATCTGGGCCGCCGACCCCCAAACAGGACAACGCCGGGACCTCACCCTCGAAGAACACCGAGGGTTCTGGACCTGGGCCGCCGTGGAAGTCCTCCGCGCCACCGGCTTGCGGATTGAAGAACTGACAGAACTAAGCCACCACAGCTTCGTCCAGTACACGCTGCCCTCTACCCGAGAGCTCATCCCGCTCCTGCACATCGCCCCGTCAAAGACCGACACCGAGCGCCTGCTGGTCATCTCCCCGGAACTGGCCGACGTGCTCAGCATGATCGTGTCCCGGATCCGTGACAGCAGCGGAGCGGTGCCGCTCGTGGTCGACTACGACAGGCACGAACGCGTCTGGAACCCGCCATGGCCGCTACTGTTCCAGCGGCGCTTGCGGGTGGAGAACCGGCCGATCACCGAAGCTGCCATCCGGGACATGCTCAAAGGCGCTCTCACCCAATCCGGGATCACCGACGCCAGCGGGCAGCCCCTCGTGTTCCGCCCGCACGACCTGCGCAGGCTCTTCATCACCGATGCCGTGATGAACGGAATGCCCCCGCACATCGCCCAGCTCGTAGTCGGGCACAAAGACATAAACACCACGATGCATTACAAAGCCGTCTACCCCGAAGAAGTCATCAACGGCCACCGCGCGTTCATCGCCCGCCGCCGCGCCCTGCGCCCGTCCGGGGAATACCGGCAACCCACCGACGAGGAATGGGAGGAGTTCCTCGGTCACTTCGAACGACGGCGCGTCGCACTCGGAACCTGCGGCAGAGCCTATGCGAGCAACTGCATTCACGAGCACAGCTGCCTGAGATGCAGCCTCCTTCGGCCCGATCCAGCCCAGCGTCACCGCATCACCGAAATCCGCGACAATCTGCTCGCCCGCATCGACGAGGCCCAGCACGAGGGCTGGCTCGGCGAAGTCGAGGGACTCAAGGTCAGCCTCGCCGGAGCACAGCAGAAACTCACCCAGCTCGGCGAGCAGGCTCACCCGGCCACTGCCGTCAACCTGGGCATCCCTGTCCTGCCCAGCATCGCAGCGACCAGTACCCCGGATTCCTTGATCATTTCATAGTTCAGAGAAGACTCCGACTACGTGTTCGTGAACCTGTTCGGCGGCCACGTCGGCGCGGCCATGACCTACCCGGCGGTGCACCAGCTGATCGGCCGGATCGCGGCCCGCACCGGGATCGGCTTCACCGCCCACATGCTCCGTCACAGCCACGCGACCGACATGGTCCGCCAGGGCGTGCCGATCGAGGTGGTCGCGCGGCTGCTCACCCACCGCTCCCCGGCGACCACCAGCCAGACCTATGACCATCTCGGCGCGGCCGACATC
>PMSW01000141.1:8370-51212 GCA_003168215.1 Actinomycetota bacterium | reverse complement strand
CTCAAGGCTTGCCCGTCGCTCAGCGTGACGATTTCAGCGATCGGGGGGTCTCGGGGGGTGCGGCCACTGCCGACTCGGCCGGTGTGGCTGGTCTGCTAGGTTCACCCGTCGACTGGCCGAGGAGCCTGTTCTGGCCGGAGGCGGCCGACCGAAACCTCGCTAGCACGGGCTGATTGATTTTCCGGTCTTTTCTGGTCCTTAACGTGGCTTCTATACACTACAGCCGCCCTATGGGACAGTCGCCCTATGGCGCTTATGAGAGACGCATTAGCTCTGGGTAAGAAATCACTGGCGGTGGGGGCCGGGCTGGGCCTGGCCCTTGTGCTCCTGGTCCTTGCCAGCGGCTCCGCGTCGGCCCAGCAGTCGGCCTCCGGGGGGAGGGTCGCGTCGGCCTCGGGGAGTTCGGTCGCGTTCTGGGGCACGTTCGCCGGGAGCAACTCACAGCACCTGTCACCCGTCACGGTGACCCTGCCCGCCCCAGTCGCCGAGGTCGGCACCTCCAACTCGACCGTGTACGCGCTGCTGACCAACGGCTCGGTCTACGCCTGGGGCACGGGAACGCGCGGGCAACTGGGTGATGGCGGGAGCACGAGTTCCTTCACCATCCCCGTCCAGGTGAAGTTCCCGGCAGGCGTCACGATCGCGTCGATAGCGGTCAATTCCGATCCCTGGGACACTGCCTTCGCGATCGATACCACGGGCCATGTCTGGGGCTGGGGGGCCAACGGGAGTGGCGACCTGTGCCTGGGGAACGCCACCGAATACCGCACTCCAGTGGAGCTCCCGCTCACCGACGTGACCGCCGTGGCCGGAGCCGCCGACCACGCCACCTACGACGCAGGTGGCGGGCTTTACTCATGCGGGGAGGGCATTTACGGCGAGCTGGGTGACGGCACCACCAAGGGGAGCAAGGTCCCGGTGCGGGTGACGGGGCTGAGCGGTGCGTCGGTCACCGCCCTGGTGGCCGGGTTCGGCAATACCGGGGCACTGCTGTCCGACGGGGATTACTACGACTGGGGCCTGAACAGCCAGGGGCAGCTGGGCAATGGGACCACCGGCCAATCATCGGACGTGCCCGTGCAGGTGACTCTCCCGGATCCCGTGACGCAGGCCTTCGAGGGCGGGAATGCCCCCGGGGACGGGCAGACGCTGGTGCTGCTGTCGGATGGCTCGGTGTACGCCTGGGGCGCTGACGGGGCTTTCCAACTCGGCAACGGGAAGCAGGTCGCGGAGCCGTCGCCCGTGAAGATCTCTCCGCCGGACGGCGTGACCTACCAGGCCGTGGCCAGCGGGGGCGATACCTCGTATGGCGTTTCGACGGCCGGCGACGTGTACGCCTGGGGCGCGGGCAAGCTCGGAGCCGTGGGCGACGGGACCAAGAACACCGCCCGGACCCCGGTCCAGGTCGAGGCCGGCGCCACCGCGCTGATCTCCTCGACCTCCAACGTCGCGGCCGTCGCCCTCAGCGGGTAACCGCGCATCGCCGGCCGCCCGCGGCCGCACTTTGATCCGGGCCGCCGGGGCCGCCTGGGTGATCAGTCCCGGCAGACCGGTGCCCGGACGCCGCATGCGAACTATCACGCGCCGCGCTGGCGACCCACAGCTTCGCCGCACAGAAAGGCCCATCCGGAGCGCAGTTGACGCAGTCATCCTTACCGTCGAGCGGCCGAACATATCGGCGGGGATGCGTCCTTGTGGCCAACTTGATCGCCGGCAACAGCATGCGGCGGGTGGTGATCACAGGCCGGTGGCGCCGTCGATCTGCTGATCTTTGTCAGTGTCGGTGAGCTAGCGAAGCGGGCGGTGGGCCGCCGGTCGGGCCAGGAGCGGCCCTCCGGGATGCCTGGCTGGCTCGGCGCACGGCACCAGATCGCCCGGGTGGGGGCGAACTGGCCGGGGGCAGCCCGGCTGCGGGGGCGGCCCCGGTGAACGGTACCTGGATCGCGGCCTGCTGCCTGCGCTACCAGGCGGCACCAGCGCGCCGCTAGCGTCAACCCATGAGCAGTGAGCTATCTACAGGTTCTGTCTCTCTGGATTCGCACACGCATGATCGCGAGGCGGCTGCGCTGTGTCGAACCGGGATCCTCACGCCATGCCGCAGGTCACGACCCGAAGTGCGGCTGCCGTAGTAGGGATGCACCTACTTCCCGGCGGCTTCAGGGTCTGGTGCGGCCTCAGGCGGCGGCGAGTTCCCGGGCCTGCCAGACCGCCGCGATCGGTCAGGTAAAGAACCACATGCCGCGACCGGGCTGCGCAGGTGACTTGTGTCGCTGTTACCGGAGTGGCCCGACGCGTGATGATGGCCGATATCTCCTGGGAACGTGCCGCGGCTCAGCTCTTGTGCGCCAGGTCGCCCTTGTATGACTTGTGATGGTCCTTGTAGGTCCCGTCAAAGGCGTTCTTCGCGCCTTTGAATCCACCGGCGAAATGGAGTCCTTTGTCGTCCCCGCTCGTCCAGTGGAGCGTCAGCGTCTTGCCGGTGAGCGAATAGGTGCCGTGGTCCCCGAAGCCCTTCTTGTCGTGCTCAGCGAAGGTCCCGTTGCTCGTGTCGAACCTGATCGCCTCGCAGTGCTTGCACACGGTGTGGACCTGGACCTCCCAGGAACCGGAGAGCGAGACCGGCCCTGCGCCCGACGCCGCTGCGCTTGCCACTCCTGCGCCCCCCACTACCAGCACGGCCGAACTGAGGCACGCCACAAAAATACGATGCATGAGCTTCCTCCTCCAGGCACCGTCGGCAACAGCTTGTACCCGACGAATTAGCACAAGGTACAGCGGGCTCTACCCGACCACAAGGAGCGCGCAGCCGGTTCGGCCGGCATGACCGATGTCGATGAAGAGCTGAGGCGCAGCGACCTACCCGAATCTTTCGTGCATCATTGCATCATGATGAAGTGAAGTATACTGCTGGTATGCGCACTACCCTCGACATCCCTGATGATCTTCACGCGATCGCGATTGCGATCGCCAGAGATACCCATCAGTCGTTGAGCCAGACTGTCACCGGGCTTATCCGCCGGGGACTCGGCTCGGGCAAGCCTGGTGAGATAGCGAGGAGTACCCGAACCGGCCTCCCCGTCGCGCACCTCGGCAAGACAATCACCAGCGAGGACGTAAGGCGGCTTGAGGACGACGATCAGTGACCGTCCTGCTGGACGCGAACGTACTCATCGCCCTGCTCGTCGACGATCACGTCCAGCACGTGGCAGCTGAGAACTGGTTTGTCGGCATCAGCGGGAGCTTCGCGACTTGCCCAATTACCCAGGGCAGCCTCATGCGCCTGTTCATCCGCGAAGGCCAGTCGGCCGCCACCGCGCAAGCAGTTCTCAGCGGGGCCACCGCCGACCCACGGCACGAATTCTGGCCCGACGATGTCGAGTACGCCAGTGTTCCCATTGAGGGGATCATCGGCCATCGCCAGGTAACCGACGCTTACCTTGCCCAGCTCGCCCGGGCCCGAGGTTCCCGGCTCGCCACGTTCGACCAGGCGATGGCCAAGCTGCACGATGACGTGGTCGACCTGGTCCCGGACAGCGGCCGTCCTGAACGCGGCAAGGAAGCTGGAGGCGCTCGGCCCTGACCTCGGGTCACCGCATTCGAGTGCCGTCCGCGACGCCGATCGTCTCCGGGAGCTGCGGCCACGCGGAGGCCGAAGTGCCTGGCGAGCGTTCTATCGTCGGCTCGGGTTGTACCGCCCGGCTCAGTGCAAGCGGCGGCGGAACGGGACCGGGGGCCGCACGGGAGAGCGCCTGACGGTCAGGGCGCGTACTTCAGTACCAGGTCGCCGACGTGCGGGAGTGCGGCCTCGACGTGCCTGGCCGCGCTGCCGCGGACGGTGCCGTACGCCTTGATGACCGTGGGGCGGCCGGAGGCCGCCGCGCGGGCGTCGGTCACCGAGAGCAGGGCCTGCGACACCTCATCGCCACGCTTGGCCAGGTAGTCGCCGAATGCAGAGCCGCCGGAGGTGCTGAAGTCCGCCCAGTACGGCTCAAGCTTGTCGATCATCTGCGGAAGCATGACTTCCACCATGTGGCGGACGTGTCCCGGCATGAAGGTGTTCACCGTCTTGTAAGCGAGCTTGACCGCGGTCCCGGAGATCCCTGACTTCTCCGAGATCTCCTGCTCAATCAGCGTGCAGCAGTCGGCGATCACCGCTGGCCGGGTGCCGGGTGCGAGCAGGATCTGCTGAAGCGTGGCTGCCATGGGTATGTTCTTCTCCTTGCCGCTGGGCGTTGCCCTCTGGATTCCGCACGCATGCCGCAATGCGCCGTCCGTCACTAGACGGCGAGCGCCCGGCTACGGTTTACCGCTTCCGGGCATAACCGGCAGGTATCGGCGATTGGGTCCTTGATCATTGAGGCAGCGCCGCGTGCACGCGCTGACGGACAAGGGGGCGGCCGCCGCCCCGGCCATGAGGGCGCCATCAAGCAGGTGGCGATGACCCCGGGACGCCTCACCTGGGCGCCTGGAGACAGTCCCGGAGCTTGATCAGCGCGTCCCGGATCCTGGCCTTGGCCGTGCCGACGGGTATGCCCAGCATGCCGGCGACCTCGGCATAGGTATGTCCGCTGTAGAAGGCCAGCATGATGGCCTCCCGCTGCAGGTCGCTCAGCCCGGCCAGGCAGCGGCGCAGCCGCTCGTGGCCGACGGTCGCTTCCACGGTCTCGCCGATCTGATCCCAGGGCACCTCGGCCATCGCCGTCCGCCGTTCACGCGCGGCGGCGGCGGCACTGGAGCGGACCCGGTCGATGGCGCGGCGGCGGGCGATCATCGTCGCCCACGTTGCCGCGCTGCCCTTGCCGGGGTCATAGCGGACCGAGGTGCGCCATATCTCCAGCAGTACTTCCTGGGCGACCTCCTCGGCCTGGCCCGGATCGCGGACCACTGTGCGGATCACGCCGTATATCGGGCCGGACAGCTGCTCGTAGACCAGGTCGAACGCGCCGTGCTCGCCGCGCGCCGCGGCGGCCAGCAGCCTGTCCAGATCGTCCTTACCGGGCGGCCCTGGATCCGGCACTGGAACCCCGCCGTCGCGCTCACTCACGTGTGACTATTCGGCGCCGCTAGCCGCCTGGATGGGCCAGCCGGGGCGATATCAGCCGAACCGTGCGGGGTGACAGTCAAGCCGGCGGCAAACCTATTTCTGAGCTGGACCGAATAGGGAAGGTGACGCTGCGCCTCGTGAGCGAATCCGCCGGGGAGCACGGCCAGGAGGACCTGGACGATGCTGCCCTCCTGAACCTCGTTGCCGTAGCGGACTCCGATGCCCTGGCGGCGCTCTACCGGCGCCATGGCACCGCCTGCTATCGGCTCGCGCGCCACGTCACCGCCAGCGATGACCTCGCGCAAGATGCCGTCCAGGAGGCATTCATCGGCATGTGGAGGTCCCCGGCCTCCTACAGTCCCGGCCGTGGCAGCGTACGGACCTGGCTGCTCGGGCTGACTCATCACAAAGCGGTCGACTCCGTGCGCCGGGAGACCGCACAGCAACGACGGCAGAGCGCGCAGGCGGCGCAGAAAGCACTCGACCCGCCCCCGGCGGCCGAGGATCCGGCTGCCGCCGCCTGGGACCGCATGCGAGCAGCGGAGGTACGGTCAGCACTTACCGAGCTGCCCGAGACTCAGCGGCAGGCGCTCGCGCTAGCCTACTTCGGCGGCTATACCCAAAGCCAGATAGCGGAGCTGACAGGCGTGCCGCTTGGCACGGTCAAGACCCGCACATTCTCTGCCATGCGGCGGCTGCGGCTCAGGCTTGCCCCGCTTGCCAA
Organism: Actinomycetota bacterium; assembly: GCA_003168215.1. Taxonomy (GTDB): domain Bacteria; phylum Actinomycetota; class Actinomycetes; order Streptosporangiales; family Streptosporangiaceae; genus Palsa-506. Next base: position 45,444 of record PMSW01000141.1, on the reverse strand, counting down.
CCTAGCCGCGGACGGGTCACCATGACCGATCCGAGGCGGGAGCACGCAAAATACGACGAGCTTGCCGCCGGCTACGCGCTGCACGCCCTGGACCCGGAGGACGAGCTGCTGTTCCTCGGCCACGCCGAGCAGTGCCCGCGCTGCCAGCAGTCACTGGCCGAGTACGCGGAGGTGGCGACCGCGCTGGCGCACAGTGCGCCGGCCGCCGAGCCGAGCCCGGAGCTAGGAGACCGCATCATGGCCGCGGTAATCGGCGACGCCGCTCGCGGCCGTGCCGTTCGTCCAGCCAGGCCGCCAGCCGGCGCCGGCGCCGGTGACCGCCGGGCCGACGAGCCGCCGGCCGAAGTCGCCGCACTGCGCAGGCGCCGGCCTTCGCGGCGGCTGCAGCTGGCCGCCGCCGCGGCCGCAGTTCTGGTCGCGGGCGGCGGGATCTGGGGCGGGCTGTCCGCCGGCGGAGCCAGCCCGCAGCCGCAGGCGGCCGGATGCGTGCAGGCCCGCCAGTGCCACGAAGTGAAGCTGACTGACGCCACGGCCCGCGGGCCTGTCGCCAAGGTGATAGTCACCGGCGCATCGGTCTGGCTGATGCCGTCCGGGCTGCCTGCCGACGATACGGCCCGGCAGGTCTACGTGCTCTGGCAGATCACCGGCGCGCACGTTCCGCTGGCAGTCGGATCGTTTGACGTCCGCCGCCACGCGGACAAGCCAATCCGGATCGGCAAGCTGGCCGTCCCGTATCGCGGAACGCTGGCCTTCGCGGTCAGCCTTGAGCACGGCAGGACCATCCCGGCCACACCATCACGCCTTGTGGCGCTAGGCCAGGTCTCCGCTTGACGGCGGAGACCACGGCGAGATGAACCGGCGCGCCGCGAGCGGCCGGGCCGGCGCCGTAGCCAGACGGCCGGGCGCCAGCGTCAGCAGTCAGCGCTTCAACTGCGCCGCTGCCGGGTCCGCGCCAGAGCTTTGGACGATGGCCCGCCAGGCGGCGATCGAGGCCGGGTCGGTGAGGATCAGCGGCGGGGTGCCTTTCGGCTGTGAGTCGAACAGCGTCCCGAACAGCGCGCCGCTGGACTTGATGTAGTCACCCACGGAGGTGAGCCAGGCAGGACGGCCAGGCTGATTGGTGACACCGAACTCGGCGAAACCGAACGGCAGGTGAGCAGCCTTCGACGCTGCTACCGCCGGACCCATGAACTGTGACGGCGGGGTCAGCTCGTCATCCCCGGCGCCGGGGTAGGCATCCCAGCCGAGCGTGGAAATGATCCCGCCGCCTGGCACGTAGTTCTTCCAGTTCCGGTGCGTCGATGCCTTGAGGTCGTACGCCTCGAGGATGACCATCGAGTGCAGATCCGGGTTGTGGGCTGCCTTGGCAAGCGCCACGACGTGCGCCCACGCCGCCAGGTACTGCGTCAGGTTGAGTCCATCGTGGGCGATCTGGTGCTCAGGCTCATGTATGTAGCAGTAGTAGATCGCGTGCCCGGTCGGCGCAGTGTCGAAGAAGTGAGACAGCGCCGCGTCGTCGTGGCCGTCCAGGACATCCGACGGCTTGGCGTTGAAGCTGACGATCACCGCCGAGTGAGTTTCGCCTGACAGCCCGCGAGTCCACGCGTCCGCGTCAGGCAGCCCGGAGTAGTAGGTGTGGATGATCGCCATGTGGCCGAAATCGGCAGTATCACGGTTGAACGCCGCCTGGCTGGGGACGGTCGCGCCGAACAACGGTGCCGCCGTTGCGGCGGCTGGCGCCACCTGGGCCGTTGCGGCTGGAATCGCAAACGAAAACGCCCCCAGCGCCAGGGCGAAGGTGAGCGTTCCTACTGCTGGGAGGCGTCCGAATGGACGAGGCATCGCTATCCTTTGCTACAGACCATGCGCTGTCCGGCCAGTGCTTTCCAGGGGTTCCCGGCCGTACTGACGCCCAACCCGATTCACGCTAACAGGCCAGCAACTGCTATGCGCTGTTATCACGTAAGGAGAAAGCCCGGTTCTTCATGCTCCGGGCCTTCTGCTTGCATTCTGTCCTGATAGGGATTGCGGAGCGTGACGGCCTTTCTGCAGCGAGCCATTCCGCTTGCCAATCGCTGCGTGCCGGGGAGCCGGGGATTTGCTCAGCCCCTGGCAGAGGTGACGGCTTTCAGCAGGCTGCTGAGCGTGTGCCAGGCTCCGTCGACATCAAGGCTGCGGGCCGCGTAGGCGATGTTGAGCAGTTCTTCGCTCAGCAGATCGTCGTACTTCTCCACGATCTTGTTCCGCACGCCAGCTGCCAGCGTGAGCGGGTCAGGGGCACTGTCAGCCAGCGACTGCAGCCGGGCGAGGGCTTCGGGTCGGCTGGCAGCGGCCATGTTCAGGCAGACGCCGTCCAGGGCGGTATGGGTCCCGGACCCGGTGAGGGCGACGGCGAGCGTGGACATGATCCGGCCCCCGCGCCAGGGGAAGATCAGCGTGTCGGCCCCCCACTCCAGTACCGGGTCGCTGCCGAGGCCGAACCGGGCGAAATTCGCGCGGCCTTCGGCAAGCAGGCGTACGGCTTTGGCGTCGAGGTAGGCGGGCACGTCGCTGGACGTGTAAACGGCCAGCATTTCCTGGCGGACCTGGTCGGCGACCTGGCCGCCCGATCCGGTGAAGCCGGGCGGGCGCCCGCCGGAGGACCGGATGAGCTCGACGACCTTCGCGTACGTGTCGACGGCGATCACCTTCCAGCGGCGGCCGCCGAAGATGAGCAGCGAGCCGGGCATCAGCGGGTAGTCCACCGGCAGGGATCCCAGGGTCCGCCCGCTGGCGATGAGCCGGTACTCCTGCGCAGTCTGGAATGCGGCGTAGAAGCTGTAGTGATTAACGAGCCCTTCCCCGGCGGTGCCGAGCAGGAGCAGCCCGTCGCTGGCCTGAGTGAGCAAGTCGCCCGTGCTCAGCGCACGCAGCAGCTTGACGAACAGCGGCGTCGTCACGCGGGCGAACGGGCCGTGGCCACACAGTGTCTGGTGCGCCTGGGCGGGACTGACGCCGCCGTGCTGGGCGATCAGGGACAGTAGCTGCTGGGTCAGGGTGGACAGGTGCAGGCCGCCTGAGTCCGGTGCTTCGTTCCAGTGCCCCAGCAGCAGCTTCACCATGGCGATGCTCTGCACTAGCTGGCTGCGCAAAGCGTCTGGCGGCGAGGTGTGCGGGGTGGCCTGCTGCTCGGCGATGTAGATCCGCAGGGTGGCGGCCTCGCCGCGGCGGCCGGACCGGCCGAGGCGCTGCCGCAGGCTGGAGACTGCGTAAGGCGCCCCGATCTGGGCGATCGAGGACACAGAGCCGATGTCGATGCCCATTTCAAGGGTGGAGGTGCATACCGCCGTCACCGGCATGGACCGGTCCTTGAGCCGCGCCTCAGCGTGCTCGCGCAGATCCTTCGAGAGGCTGCCGTGGTGCGGGACGAACTCGTTCGGCACCTTGTCGCGATCGGATCGGCGGCGTAGCAGGTCAGCGTAGGTTTCCACATCGCGGCGTGAGTTCGCGAAGACCAGGTTGTCGGTGCCGCGCAGTCTCATGAACAGGTGATCGGCGATGGCTAGCCGGTCACCGCTGGTCACGTCACCGGCATCCGCCTCTTCATCACCGGCATCCGGGTCTTCATCGCCGGGGTCCGCGGCGTCTCCCGGTGCGGCGTCCGCCTGGGCGGCGCCTGCTTGCGCGGCGCCCGCTTGCGCAGCGGCCAGTTTCACGGGCGTGGCCTCATACCCGAGTAGTTGCAGCCGGACCTGCTGGGTGTCGTCCGTGGCGGTGATGAGGGTGACCCCATCGCGCTGGCCAGGGCGCAGGAATTCGGCGGCCGCGGCCATGTCGCCGAGCGTGGCGGACAGCCCTATCCGCGGCACCCGGCGCCGGATCCCGAGCTCCACCCGGTGCAGCAGCGACTGCAGCTGCGCGCCCCGTTCGGAGCCGAGGAAGGAGTGCAGCTCGTCGATGACGACGTAGCGAAGCCCGCCGAGCATGAGCCCGACCTTGGGCCCGTGCACGACATGCAGCGCTTCCAGGGACTCCGGGGTGATCAGCAGCACGCCGTCCGGATGGGCCAGGACCCTGGCCTTCCGGGAACCGGGCACGTCGCCGTGCCAGCGGTGCACGGGCAGGTCCAGGTGCTCGCATAGCGCGTCCAGCCGGCTGTACTGGTCATTGATGAGTGCCTTGAGCGGGCTGACGTACAGCACCTTGACGCCCTGGCCGACCGGGGACAGCGGCGGGCCGGACGAGCCGGGAGCGCCGGGCAGGCCGGGAGTGCCGGGCGGGTCAGCGGCCTCGCGGGCAGCCAGCAGCGCGGAGCAGATCGGCAGGAACGCTGCCTCGGTCTTTCCCGATGCGGTCGCCGCGGAGATGATGACGTCCAGCCGGCCGTCCAGGACGGGGCTCACGGCGCGAGCCTGCGTATCGCGCAGCTCAGACCATTGCTGGTCCCAGATCCAGCGCTGAATCCGCGGATGTAGCCGTGCGAAAGGGGACGGTGCCTGCCCGGCCACCGGCACGGCCCCGGCCCCCGCCCGGGCCTGGAGGGCCGGCTCAGAGTCTGAAGGTGGCCAGGTCATCGTCTCCGCCGTCGCCGGGAACTGGCTGCCCGCTTGGTGAAGTGCCCGTCGCGGGCAGAGGGGTACGGCCCCTGGGCGGTGCAGCGTAGGAGGAGTAGGCAAGCTCCTCGTCCGGAAATGGCATGAGGTCAGGGTTTGACTCTGCCGCGATGTCGACGCCGCCGACGAGCGAGGCCCAGTCCGTCCCGGGGTTCTGCTCGAGAACGGCGAGGAGGTTCACGAATTCCTTGATGGTGTTACGCGGCGTCCGGAAGTAGGCGTCGCCGACGCGTTGCGAGCAGTGCGTCATGAAGGCGGTGAGTCCCTGGTCAGGGACGAGGTAGGCGGCCGGGTCCCCGGCGGCGGCGACATGCCTCAGCCTGGTCAGCAGCAGATAGAAGTCCTCCCTGCTGAGATTCGCCAGCCGCAGCACGGGCCCGGAATAGTCGACGAGGCCGTTCGTGGCATACGTATTCTCAGCGAGGCGGGACTGCAGCGCGGCGTAACTGTAGAGGCCGCGGCGCGTGTCCAGCAGGAAATCCGGGGTTCCGCTGAACACGAATCCGAGGCTGGCCACGCTGCCCTGCAGGGTGTCGTTGAGGATGCGGAGAATTTGCTCGTAATTCCCGTTCCTGGACTGGGTATTTGCGAGCTTGTACAGGTTCACCATTTCGTCGAGGCACACGAGCAGCCCGGTGTAGCCGGCCATGCATACGAACCGGGACATCAGCTTGATCTGGTCGTAGAAGGTCGCGTCGTCCACGATGGTCCGCACCCCGAGCGCGGCGCGCGCATCGGTACGAGTAGAGAATTCGCCGCGCAGCCAGCGCACCGCGTCCCTCTTGAGCGACTCGTCACCGGTATCGTGCCCGCGCCAGTACGCGGCGATGACCTCGGCGAAGTCATAACCGCCGACCATCTCTGAGAGCCCGGCAAGCCGCTGGCGAATGACAACCTCGGCAGCGTTCCCGCTGTCTTTTGCCTCGGTGAGGGCCAGGCTGATGAACCGTTCGACGATGCTGCTCATCGCGCCGCCATCGGGCTTGGCACGGGTGGATATGTTGCGCATCAGCTCGGCGAACAGCGACCTGGCCTGGCCGCCGGTGGCATGCAGCCGGCGGTCCGGGGAAAGGTCGGCATGGATGGTGACGAGCTTGCGCTCCATCGCGATGGAGCGGATCAGGTGCAGGAAGAACGTCTTGCCTGAGCCGTACTCGCCGATGACAAAGCGGATGGCTGAGCCGCCGTCCGCTACCCGGTCAATGTCGCTCAGCATGGCCCGGATCTCGTTGGCGCGCCCGACCTGCACATGCTGCTGTCCGGCCCGGGGCACGACGCCCGCTCGCAGGGCCTGCAGGATGGCGTCGCGTTCGCGCGGGCGGATCGTCGTTGCGCTCATGCCAGCATCTCCCTGGCGACTTCGGGGTTGATGTCAATCGGGTCCTCGCCCTCGGCGAGCGGATCACCGGCGGCCTCGTAGGCGGCTTCATTGAGGGTGTCCAGTGCCCCGTCGGGCAACAGCGCGACGGCAGCGCACTCGGCCTCCAGGTCGGCCCGGCTCCAGGAGTCCCGTCCGGCGAGCGCGCGGAGAAGCGCGGAGTGCGGCGCGTCGAGCCCGGCCACCGGAGGCTCACGCGCCTCGAACTCCCTCCGGGTGGCCGGGCCTGGCGGGTCCGCGGGGTCCGCCCGCGGAGTTTCCGCGGCGAAAATGGAGCCGAGCAGCGCGGACACGGCGGCGGTCTCGGCGACCTTGGCAGCGATCACCGTTTCGTCCAGGCGCACCGGCTGCATGCTGGCGGGGGCTGCCTGGCCGGCCGGCCGCGGCGGAACAGCGATGCCAGGCAGGCCACCGATGCCAGGCTGCACGATGACAGGCTCAGTGGCCGGTGCCGAGGTGGCCGTGACGGAATGGACACGGCTGTAGACGGACGCGGAGTCCAGCCCGAGCAGCCGGAAGATCTTGATGAGCGTCGTGATCTCAGCCGGGGAAATGACGCCGTCCGCGGTGGCGACCGTGGCCAGGAAATCCCCGATCGACTCGCGCTGGGCCTGCTCCAGCACATCGATTCGCCTGGAGAGCCCGGTCAGTCGCACCTCGCCGGCCAGCAGCCACGTCAGGTGCGCTGCTAGCCGTGCTCGCTCAGGCTCGGTCAGGTGCATTGCTGCCGCGATGCGGGCGCGCAGCTGCGCACGCTCGGCGTCGCAGGCACGCCCGCCGGCCAGCGAGACCGCGGCCGCGAGATGCAGGATAAGCGTGGCAGCCGCATAGGCAGCGCTCGGCGCGCCCTGCTGGCCGCCGGGCACGGCCCGGAAGACAACCGCGGGGCCGGCGCTCAGCACTGGACCGCCGATGCGCGCATCTGGCTCGACCCCGACTCCCAGAGTCCCCAGCAGCTGGGCGAAGGCGACCGCCTCGGCCTTGGCCAGATTGCCGTGATCCGCCGCGGGCCAGAAGGAGCTGAGCTGCCCGCCGTCCACGACGGCCTGGCCGTGTTGCCCCAGCCGCTCGTCGATCCAGGCCATCAGGCCGAGCACCTCGCCGTTGTCGTGATCAACTAGCTCCGCTGGCAGGAGCGCGATAGCTGGCAGCGTGTCCTTCGTGCCTGGATGGCGCCCGAGGTAGCGGCTGTACGCGTCGAGCGCGCCGGTGCATTCCTCGACCAGGGCCTTGAGCGCGGTAGTCGGCGCGGTGAGCTGGAGCACATCGGGAAGCCCGCTGGAGATCGATACCTGGCGGATTCCCGGGCTGGCCGCTACATAGGTGTGCCGGTGCAGGATGTTCTCCGGCTGGACCTGCAGGCCCGCACCGTGACGCATGACGTAGCGACGGCGGAATAGCTGCTCGAACTCGCCGGGGCACCGCTGCGCAGGCGTCCGCGGGTAGATGTCGGGATGGAAATGCGCCCAGGACAGCGCCCAGTCGGCCGGCACCGGCCTGCCCTCGGCCGCGTATCTGCCCAGGCCCGAGCGCAGCTGGAGCGGGATGAACCAGCTGCTGGAGGTGCGCGGCGGCGCGGCGTCCGGCGGGCTCGTCCGCGGGCTGACGGCCTCGATCAGGAGCAGGAACTGCGTGGCGTAGTAATGAAATGAGCTGTCCCCGCCGTAGATGTCGAGCAGCCGGCCGACCTCCGCAGCGATGGGCTGCCGGTCCTCCGTGGCCGGTCCCCCCTGCGCGGCATCCACGATGACGCGCCGTTCCAGCCCGTAGAAGAACAGGAACACCCAGCTCATAGGCACGCCTGGGTGAGATCTGCCGCCAGCCAGCCAGGCCAGGTAGGCCGCGCGCGCCTGCGCCGAGATGCTGGAATATGACGGCCAGTGGCCGACCGTGGAACCGGACCAGTCCGGGTAACGGCAATCGACGGGCAGCCGCGGGTCTATCAGGGCCGGATCGGAGCCGCCGGCGGGTGCGCGCAGCTCCTTGCCGACGTAGAGCATTCCGCCCGGCAGGGTGCGGCCCGCGATCTCGATGGCGGTGCCGGCCGGAACCCAGCCGTCGTAAGTGTCGCCGCTGAGCACGGTCGGCAGCGACGATGCGGCATGGCGGCCAGGTCCTGACGCGCCAGGCCAGCCTGCGCGGCGAAGGTCACTGACCTCTGGCGGCAGAGCATGGCCGGCCGGCCCGGCGTGACGGCCGTGCACCGGGCGTTCCTGCTCGGGTCTGAACACGTCAAGCAGACCCTCTGTCATCCCTCCCCCTTCTGCTTCCTGTCGTATTGTCAGCCATCGCCGCGGTGCCCTGGCTTGTCTAGGGTGACGCTACCGATTGGCGCGGACATTCGTGGCCGGAAGAAGCCGTGCATCAGCCCAGCCACCTCGGCGGCTACTGATGCCACCGGCTGGCGAGGAGCCCGAACAGGATGTCGTCGGTCCATTCGCCCTTGAGCCAGGTGTAGGCAGGCCGGTACCCCTCTCGCTGGAAACCGACCCGCTCCAGCAGCAGCGCGGATCGCTCGTTCCTCGCGTCGCACTCGGCCGACACCCGATGCAGGCCCTGGCCGAACAGGTAGCCAAGCACCATGCGCACGGCCTCGGTGCCGTAGCCGTGCCCTTGCCACTCGGCGGCCAGGGTAACGCCCAGGTCGGCCTGCATCATATTGCCGTGCAGCCGGACCCCGATGTCGCCGATGAGGCATCGCTGCGCCCGGTGCTCGATCGCGTACTGGAACCAGCCCGGCTGCCAGGGGTGGCCCGCCGCGAACTCAGCCACCAGCCTGGCGGCTGCATCCGGCGGCACCGGCGGCGTCCAGGACTGATACCGCGCCACCGATGGATCCGAGCGGTAGGCCGACAGCGCCGCTGCGTCGCCGGGGCTGAAGCGGCGAAGGGCGAGCCGGGCGGATTCCAGCAGCACGATTCGTCACGGTAGCAGGGGATGCGCGCGGCGCTCGCTCCGCCTTGATTGCCTCATGGTGCGGCCCAGCGAATGGTAAAACGATCCAGTGTATAGCCAAAAGCATTCACCGTCGGCTGAATGAAGTTGTCTCGAATGGTCTGCGCTGCTTCGGTCTCGGCAGTCCTTACCAGCGGTCCCGTAACCTGCGGCGAGTGCTGAGATTTATAGAAGGCGATATGCTGGGCCTCGGAATATAGTATTGACTCCGCGAACTGAGGTCGTAGCAGCACGCCGCAGCCGAATCCGGGATAAGTCCAGCTATGCTGCGTGTCTATCGGCCTTGACGGCAGGTTGTCGATCGTCACGTCGTGCACAGACTGCGGGAGCTGCGGCAGCGGAAGCACCATCATGATCGTCACGTGACCAGGATTGCCGTCCGCGGGGCGGCTAAGGACCTGCAGCCGGTAGTGACCCGCATCCGGTGCCCACCAGGCCGGGCCAGGATTGAGGTCTACGGTGGCCGAAGCGTGGCCTACGGCGTAGAAGGTGCTGGCGTACCAGCACGGCCATGGGCCAATACTCTTAGAAACCTTGTGGGTGAAGTAGAAGCTGAAGTTCGCCTGGCCGAGGGCTGGCCTGGAGATCCCCTCTATCTTCTGCAGCACCCAGGGACCCAGATCGGTGTTGGTCGTGGTGGCGGCGCTGATCGTCTGCCACGGCCAGCCGAACCTGATACTCGGCAGATGGAGGTTAAGGCCCACCAGGTGCAGGGCCGCCGAAAGCGCAATAAGCACTACGTAGGCAATCGCCCTGCGGAATATCAGGCCTACCGCAACCACGACAGCAGTCCTCTTGGCCCAACGCGGGACACGGCGCCGGCGCGGGCTGGAACCGCCCTTCCCGCCCGGACTCCCCGGGCCGGCGTTACCGGCGGCAGGAGGATGCACCGGTGGTAGCGGCCGAGGCTGACCTGGCCAGGCGGCATCGATAAAAGGCCCGGCCGGCTGCGTATATGAGGCGCCTGGCTCTGTCCTTGCGTTCGGATCGTCAGCTTGGTGCCAGCCGGAATTCCGCTGCCCCGTCCTACTGACGGTCAGCGTGCCCAGTAGAAAGAGCAACCAACGAATCACGCCGTCCACCTTCTCTCTATGCTCGGCACGGGCGACTAGACGGTAGCGGGATAATCTAGCCCTAGAACCACGGGCACGGCCCCGAAGGGCATGCGGAATCGTCCGCCCGGTTTATCCGGTGCATTCGGGGCAGCTATGTTGGGCCAGCGCATGTTAATGTGCTGGGCGGTGAGGCCCGCCACGGAGTACGGGAATTCCATGGCAGATGTGTGGTGCAGCTTGAGCAGTCCGCCCCAGCGGAATGCCGCGAAGACGTTAGCTAGCTCCCGAACGGACAGATCTGCCGGCCCGGTCAGGTCGATCCGGTAAACTTGCCCGGCTAGCTCGGCCAGGTCGTCGGCGCACCGTTCTAGCGCCTCTGACTTCGTCCGGTAAATCGTGCCGCCGGGATTTACGGTTCCCAGCTTCTCGCCGTGAACTGGCGAGTAGCGCGGCTGCGCTTCGCACTGCATCCAGTCGCAGGCCGCAAGCAGCTCCCAGCGAATACCGCTGTGGCTGGCAACGTCCCGGTACAGCGGCTCCTGGCGTATAAGCTGCGTCTTGGCCGTCGCCAGGAAGGCATTCCTGACGGCCGGCGGGATATGTTGCTGATAATGGCCCGCGGCTCCCCGGGCACTGCGAGATGCGGTCTTCCGCCGTTGGGACTTGACCGGCGTGGGCATCCGCCTGGCGGACACGGTCTGGGTTGACGGCATCGCTGGTGCAGCAGGCTCATGGGTGTCTGGCTGTCCGCCGGGCCCTGGGGCTGCGCTGGGTGAAGAGGCAGGCGGCGACGGGCTCGCGAGCGGCGCAGGCACAGGGGCAGCAGGTGGCAGGCCGGGGATAGTTGCCTCATCTGGCGTCGCCGCGCCGTGGGTGGCGGCCGCGCGGGGCGCGGCGGCTGTCTGATCGGGCGCGCCGGACGTGTGGGGCGCGGCGGCCCGGGGCGCGGCTGTGTGATCGGGCGCGGCGGACGCGTGGGGCGCGGCCTGGGGCGCGGCTGCGTGATAGGGCGCGGCTGGCGCAACGACGTCGTAGCGATACAAGTCATACCCGCGCATGAGGCCGATGAGCTTTGTGCCATAGTCGGGATCCGTTGCGTAGACGCCCGTGAGCGCAGTCGCGAACGCGTTCGGATCCTGACGGTCGGCCATAGCGCGGGTGTAGTACCCGCTGGTTGCAAGCAGCTTGCCGTGATCATCGATGCTCTCGGCAAAATTGTGGTAGACGCGGAATGAAGCAGTGATCGTCACCGGCCGGCCATTCTCGTATTCCTGCGTCGGCAGCGAATCGCTGCCGGCCGGGCCAGTGCCCTTGATCCCGAACAAGTTGTGATCTTTGGCGGCCAGCATGCTTTGACCCCAGGCAGATTCGTCAATGGCCTGGGCAATCGTCACAGCCGCCGGGACACCGTACCTGTGTTGCGCGGCTACCGCTCCCGGCGCTACTTCGCCGATGAATGCTTGCTGAGCAGTCGCGTCCAGCGCAGGCGTCGTCGCCGGTGACAGGTGCTGGGTATCGCGCGGAGTTGCCGGGAGCCTGGTCGGAGCGCCAGTTGGGCGGTGCGTGGTTGTCGACAGCCCGGGGATAGCTGCCGCGCCCGTGGCTGACGGCCGGCTGCCAGGTGACGCCGGCTTCGGTCGCTGCCGGGGGCGGCGCCGGACAGCTCGCTGGCCATGGCCTTGCCTTGGCGCGGGCACTGGTGCCGCGGGAACTGCTGCGCTGGCGGCCGGATGGGCCGGCGCCCGCTCAGCAGGGCGTACCTCGAACGCCCCTGGGATGGCCGCCAGCCCGGCCGTCGCCTTGCCCGCTGCCTGGCCTCCGGTTGTCTCGCCTGGTCCTGCCTGGCCCGCGGGCACCCGGCCGGGCCGGTGACCGCCGGCTACGTGCTCATGGCCGCCCGGCGCCCTGTCCGCGGTATCGGGTACCTCTCCGTTATTGACGAACCCGACGACACCCTGGGAACTCAGCGGGTCACGATATTCATGGGCGTTGACAGAAAAGTTAGGCAGGGAATCGCTTCCGATGGTGTGCAAGACTCCGCCGGCATATTTCGTGACAACCTCGACGTGGTCATCAAACAGCACCCAGTCGCCGGGCAGCGGCTCGTAGCCGTCACCCAGCGGGTGCCAGCGATGATGGGCCTCTGCATCCTGGAGGATTGAGGCAACGCGGGGCGATGCCGGATTCGGGTCCACGCGGACGTCGGCCCACTGATGGAGCGGCCACGGATAGGAGGTACCTCCTGTCACCCAGCTCTGCTGGCCAACTACCTGGGCAGCAAGCTCGAGCGTCAAACTGGCGAAGGCTGCGCACGATTCGCCATGGTCAGCGCCATCTATGCTGTCGTTCTGCCAGATGGTTGCATCCATCTCGGCCGGCGTCTCGCCCCTGGCCATTCGCAGGTAGTAATGGGCGACGTTGACGATGGCTGATCGCAGCAGCGCATCGTCCGCAGGTGCCTGCCTGGATCCTGGCCGGGCTGCCTGCTGGAGAGCCAGCAAGTGAATCGGCATGCCGGCAGGCGACGCTAGATCGGCGGCCGCTCTGGGGACGAAGGAGAACCCTGCTATAGCTCCGGTTGCACTGAGGCTTACGAGCGCAGTCACCTGCTGCCACCTGGGCGCGCTGGCGGAAGGCATAAGCTCACCTCATTCTTGATGACCTGGAGCTGTCGGACTAGAGCAGATTTCCGGCGGAGATTACGCTGGCAGTTTCGAATCTGGCAGCTTTTTCAGGATGGCCTGGACCCGGCCGTCGCCGGGATCTGCCGCGTTCTCAAACAGCACGACGGCGTCATGAGCGGCCATGGGCGTGGCACCAACAATCCACTTTCGGTAGATGCCTGCGACGAGGGCAGCCTGCCCTGCCGGACTAATTACTGGCCGGGCGCACAGGCTCGGAAATCCAGCGCGCGCCGTGATCGCCGCTGATCCGGTATACCGGGCACAGTTGGCGGGGTGGCTCTCAAGCCCGGGCTCGACGACCTGCCTGCCACGAGAGCTGGTCAGGGTGGCTCCCCCGATGATGTTGTTGATGGCTCGCGCCGCTACCTCGAGGCTGTCGATCGGATTAGCGGGGTTGTATGGGTGATGAAGGTTCAGGGACCAGGCCACCTCGCCGCCTTGCGCCGGCGTAATCGGCTCTAGGCCCAGCCGGCCGGTCTTCGTATCAGCGAAGTTCGGATTATCGGCGCTCGTCATCAGTGCAAACACCCAGAGGATCTGGCGCGTGGTCTTCGCGCAGGCGAAGTTGACCTGGCCAGGCTCAGACATGACGTTGGGATTCCGGCAGGCTCTGGCAGCTTCGCTCTGCACTACTGCAACGCTGGACGGCCACGAGCCTCCTCCGCCGGGACGCATCATTACCAGGATGGCGACGAGCACTGCGCCGGCCGCCGCTCCTATCGCTGCCTTGCGTCCGCGCGAGAGACCCGGGCTATACGCACTGCGCCTGCCGTGGTTGACCAGCACCTCGGTGCGCCCGTCAGGCGAGTGCCACTGACCGCCAGGGTTCGCACTGCGGTAATCGTGTGCTGGTTTCGGCGCCGCGTAGAAGTCCGGCATGCTGTCCGCATAGTGGTCGTGACCAGAATCCTCTCGATCGCGTGTTTCCTGGCTCTTGCCAGCTGCAGCTGGCTGGCCACCGGCAAACTCCGCAAGCTCACGTTCCAGCGACACGCGGGCGTCGGTGAGTTTGCGCTCGAGATCCGCAGTCTTGCTCTTCAGGTCAGCGAGGCGCTGGCCCTTGAGGCGGATGGTGCTTTCGAAGTGCGTTCTCATTTTTCACCTCTAGCGTGCGGCTTGTGCTCGGCGTAGCCGATGGGTGACCCGGCACTACGGTCAGCCGTCAGCTATGCCTGCGGGTGGTGCAATCTCCGGTCGGCCATGCGGCGCTGGCCAAAGCGGCTGGCGGCGGTCGTGGCTCGCGTCGCCCGGGGCGGCTGGAGGTACCAGGCGGCCGGGACAGAGGCCTCCGCAGGGGAGCATCTGACCGTGAGCCGGTAGTGCAGGTGACTTGCGACATGGCCATAATTAGAACACACGTACGAGTGTGATGGGAAGAGGTTGTTCATTAGAACACATATTCGTTCAGCATAATCCCGCTCGCCCGGGGCCTGGGCTGGGCAGATGCGGAACCAGCGGATTGTCCCTCGGGCCGGTGCGGTCACGGACCGTTGTGATCGCTACGGAGGGCGGCCAGCAGGCAACCAGGCGGGGGACAGCGTAGATACTCTCAGCGCTTGCGTTGACGTCGGGGGCAAGGTCTAGCGTCGAGGATTGGGAGGAGCGATCGATGCGGATCGGCGAGCTGGCGCGGCAGGCCGGGGTGAGTACGCGGACGCTGCGGCACTATGAAGCGCTGGGGCTGGTGACGGCCCGGCGGGCCGCGAATGGCTACCGCGACTATGCCGGGGCGGAGCTGCGGGCAGTCGCCGAGATCCGCGCACTGGCCGATCTCGGGTTCACGCTGGAGGAGACGCGGCCGTTCGTGGAATGCCTGCGGGCGGGCAGCCCCGTCGGTGGTGCATGCCCGGACTCGATTGCGGTGTACCGGCGCAAGCTCGGCGAGGTAGACGAGTACCTGGCGCGGCTATCGCAGGTGCGCGATGAGTTGCAGGCTCAGCTTGCTCGTGCGCTTGGCGCCCGGGCGCATTCAGCGGGGGATCCCCGGTGCGAATTCTCCCGCCCCGGTTCGCTGCCGTAGCGACAGCCGCGGCTGGTCATGACAGGAGGGAAACGAGGATGCCCGTTGGAATTGCTAGCCGCACGCGCGCGGTCGCCGCGGTCACGGACGCGGACTTCGCTGAGGTCGTGCTCCGCTCGGAGGTGCCCGTGCTGGTCGAATTCTGGGCGCCGTGGTGCGGACCGTGCCTGATGATGGCGCCGGTGCTGGAGCAGATCGCCGCTGAGCACGCGGGGCGGCTGCGCGTGGTCTCGGTGAATGCGGACGAGAATCCGGTGACGATCCTGCGGCGGGCGGTGCTGGCCATGCCCACGCTGCAGCTCTACGTGGCAGGCGAGCTGGTCGTGCAGATCGTCGGCGCGCGGTCGAAGTCGAAGCTGCTTCGCGAACTCACCGGGCATGCCGGGATAACCTGCTAGCTGAGCAGGCACGGGGCCTAGCGCTGCGCGCGCAACCCGCGGTGCTGCACGAGCTGCTGTCCCGGTCCGCGCCGGCGCAGGCCCTGACGGTGGCGCTCTGCACCCCCAGCGTCCCAGCTCAGTTGAGGTACGAGGATCCAGACCACGGGATACCGCGCTACGCTTTACCCCTGTATTTGGCCGCGAGGAGGCGCCAGTGACGGCAGGGCCGGGAGACCAGAAGCCACTAGCGAAGCGTGACCGCCTGCGGGCATCCCACGCCGATCGTGAGCACGTGATCGAGACGCTCAAGGACGCGTTCGTCGATGGCCGGCTGACCAAGGACGAGCTGGACCTGCGCGCGGGCCGCGCGTTCGCCTCGCGGACCTATGCAGACCTGGCCGCGCTCACCGCCGACCTCCCTGCCGGGCCGACCCCGGCCCAGCCGGCACATAAGCACGTCCCGGCACCGGCACGGGCCCGGCGGCCGGTGAGCAAGCCAGTCAAGTGGGTAGCTTGCGGATTCATCACCCCGGCCGCGCTCGCGGTCACCATTGTGATCGGCCTCCTCACCGGCAGCCGCGACGCCGCGGAATTGCTCCTCGGGGCCTGTTTCATCTATTTCTGGGCCTGGCTGGTAGCCGGTGCCCAGATGCTCCACACCTGGCACGAGGACCGCTCCGGCGGGCAGTTGCCGCCGCGGCCAGCTCAGCGCCGCCGGGCGCTTGGAGGTGAGCCGTATGGCGGGACAGGTGATGACCTGATCCTCTGCGAGGCACGCAGCGATGCCCGTCCCCGGCAGTTGCCCGAGCGTAGCGTGCCCCAGCGCACCTGGCGGTCGCTAACGGCACGCCCGGCGGCCAGCTGCGCCAGGTCAGCGAGCGCTTCGGCTTCCGCCGCTGCGGTCAGCGACCACCGAGGCGACCGGCCTGCGCTGGTGCTGTTGCGCGCTACTCCCATCTGAAGAAGCCCGCGCCAGGAAGCCGAACACCAGCGCATACGCCGCCAGGACGAGCAGCGGCGCAGCCGGCGGGAACCCCTGCAGCATCGAGTCCTGGATAGCCCCCACTGCTGCGCCGAGCGGGGTGTAGTTGCTGATGCCCTGGAGCACGCCTGGCATGAGCGCCCGGGGCAGCCACAATCCGGCGAAGACATCGAGGGGAAGAACACCAGCCGGCTAGCGCGCTAGCCGGAGGTACGCCGGCGCGGCCTTCCTGAACGCGGCTATCGCTCGCTGGTGACCTTCCAGCCGCCAGTTCTCGAGCTTGTTGAGGTCGAAATAGGTGAATCCGAGCAACTGGGGATGCCTGCTCAGCCCCGCGAAGAAATTGCGGATCATCTTTGGACGATCCGGCCATGGCCCGACGCCGGTCTCCGCGATGAGAATCGGCCGGGTGGTGAACTTCGCCACGCTGGCAAGGGTGCTGTTGAACACGATGGCCCAGCGGTCGAAAGGATGACGGAAGTAGGCGGAGATGCCGACCCAGGTCACGTACTTGCTGCCGGGCCACCATTGCGCTGGCGGCTCCTCCGCGCGGTTGATCGTCCACACCCAGATGACATTCGTCGCGCCGGCCGCGGCGAACACGTTGTGGATATGCCGCCAGGCGGCGATGAACGTGGCCGGCGGTACGTGGCCGGCGCCCCATGGGTACCAGGTGCCGTTCATCTCGTGGCCGAATCCCAGCGCGATCCTGGCACCGAAAGCCTTGACCGCCTTGGCGTAGGTCTTGAGGTAGGAGTCCCAGTCCCCATTCGCGATGCCGCTCACTGTATAAGGCGCGAACGGCTCGATCTGGATGAACGGCAGAGCGTGCTGGCGGGTGATCATGCAAGCGTCGGAGGCGGAGAACGGCTGGCCGAAATGCCGGAAATAGGTGATCAGGTTCGGCTTGACGCGGGTGGCTCTTGCGAACTGGCGGAGGTATTTCGTTCGCGGCGGCAGGGCGCGGCCCACTAGACCCAGGTAATGCCCCTTCGGGGTAGGCGCGCTGTGGCAGGATCCGGCCGCAGCCAGCCTCGGAGCGCCCTGGCTGCTGACGCTCGCGGCGGCGGTCACGGCGGTTGCAGCCAGCAGGGTTGTCAGGATTGCGCTGGTAGTCAGCGTGATCCGGCCGAGTCGACGCATCGTCATGTCTGCCCCTACCGTGCCCATTACCAACTTTGCTCGCTCAGTTTGACAACTTATCGTGCATCGCCGTCTTACCGCTGATGACCGGCAATTTCCGGGTGGGCCTGTGCCCCCTATCCGGAGCCGGGCGCGGTGACGAAGTCGATCAGTTCCTCGACCCTGCCCAGGAACGCTGGCTCCAGGTCCGCGAAGCATGCCACCGAGCGCAGGATCCGCTGCCATGCGGCGGCGGTGTCTTCCGGCCAGCCGATGGCGCGCAGCACGCCTTCCTTCCATGGCTGACCGGGAGGGACGGTCGGCC
Source organism: Actinomycetota bacterium (assembly GCA_003168215.1). GTDB lineage: Bacteria > Actinomycetota > Actinomycetes > Streptosporangiales > Streptosporangiaceae > Palsa-506. The sequence continues at coordinate 27,951 of PMSW01000141.1, read as the reverse complement.
AGGCGCGGATTCCCAGCACGGACGGCTTGACCGCGGCCCAGACATCGATGAAGGGGTGCCCGGTGATCAGGACGTGCGGTGATCGCACCCGTGCGGTGATCCTGGTCTCCTTCGACCCGGTCACGAGATGATCGACGAGCACACCAAGCCGGCGCGCGGGCCCGGGGGAGAAGCTATCGACAATCGCAGGCAGGTCGTCGATGCCGCCGAGGTACTCAACGACGACGCCGGCATCGCGCAGGTCGTCACCCCAGATCCGCTCCACCAGCTCGGCGTCATGGCGGCCCTCGACGTAGATCCGGCTCGCCCGCGCGACCATCGCCCGGCGCTGCGGAGCAGCGACCGATCCTGAGGCGGTCCGCGCGGCGGCCCTGGCGCCGCCTCCGGCCGCGGCAGGAGGGCCCGCCGGGCGCGGCCGGACAAGCATCACCGGCTTGCCCTCCAGCAGGAAGGCGCCCGGGCTGAGCGGGAACACACGCTGCCTGCCGCGGGAATCCTCCAGCGTTACAGCGTCCTTCTCGCAGCAGACCACCGCCCCGCAGAACTGGCCCGCGCCATCTTCGACGACTAGCCCGCGCTCGGCCGCGACCTGCGGCAGCTGCCGTTGCCCGGGACGGCGGCGTCCTGCCGCGAGCACATCCGGGCCGTAGTCCCTGCTCCGCACTATGCCCTCCTCGCCGACATCCGGGACGTCGTGGCCGACCCGCGGACCTTTCTCGCCGACCCCGGGAAAATATCGCATCAGGCCCGCGGGCGGTGCCTGCCACTCCGCTGGGGGCAGGACTGCCGCTCGGCTGGGGCGTGACCGCCGCTCCGCTGGGCGTGACCGCCGCTCCGCCGGGGCCGCCTGCCTGCCACTGCGCTGCGGTCGTGCGCTACGTGCTCGGTGTACGTGCGCGGCGCCGGCGCTAGGTGCTAGCTGCTCGGTGCTCGGGCGTTTGGGTATTCTCGGCCAATGCCGTCGCTTTACGAGCACGCCGGTGGCGAGGAGGCGCTGCACCGTCTCGAGGACGCCTTCTACAGCAGTGTCCTGGCCGACCCTCTCCTCCAGCCGCTCTTCGGCGCAGGCCAGCCACAGCACGTCGATCACCTGACGGCATTCACGGCCGAGTCCTTCGGCGGGCCTGATCGTTTCACCCGGGAGCTTGGCGGCTTCGCGCACCTCATCGCAGTCCACCGCCACCTGAACATCACCGAGGAGCAGCGCCAGCGGTTCGTCGAGCTGTACATGATCGCTCTGGACTCCGTCGGCTTGCCCGGCGACCTGGCATTCCGCGAGGCCGTCCGCTCGCACGTGGAGTTCGGCTCTGCGGTGGCGATGCAGAACTCCCATGCCGGGACGGACGACGAGCTGCACCCCTTGCGAGAGGTGCCGCGCTGGCGATGGCCGGGTGACGATTAAGCCCCTGGCTGGTAAGCCCAGCGCCCGGTGGTGACGTGCGCAATGGCCTGACTTTAAGGCGGCCGGAGAATCGATTCTCCGCCCGCAGGCGCGCCGCGCTGGGCGAGGTCCTCGAGCCATAGCTGGCTGGCGCGGGCGACCCGGGCGGGCACCGCTAGCTCGCCGAGCAGTTCGGTGGCTGCCGCCATTTCGTGGGCACGGCGCAGGGCGTGCCGGTAGCTGCCTTCCTCCAGCCGGGTCAGCGTGGCACCGTCAGCGGCGGCGAGTTCGGCGGCGATGTGCTCTCGGAGCCAGTCCTCGCAGCCGGCCTCCCTGGCGGCCAGCAGCGCCTCGACCGCAGCCGCGGCCATTCCCTTGTAGAACACGCTGCGCAGTAGCTTTCTGCTGGCCGCGGCACCGGCCGGGCCGGCCAGGATCTCTACCGTGGCACCGCATGCGCCGAGGATCCTGCTGGCCGCCGCTGCTCCCGGTCCGGACGCGACCATCGGGGCGCGCAGCCCCCGGCCGGGCACCGGCGCCATGATGGCGATGTCCGCGAATGACACCCCGGCATTGCCAGCTAGGGCGGCCAGCCGCTGCTTGAGGCCAGCCGCTGCGGTGTTCGCGTCCGCGTCCACGGCCGCCCGGCTCAGGCCGGCGAGTGCCTGCCGCAAGGCGGCTTCGGCCTCGCTCGCGGTGGTGAGGCTGAGCACCAGGTCGGCGTCCCGGCAGGCGTCCGCATCACTGGCCGCGGCCTCGACTCCAGCGGGCGGGGGCACTGCGGGGTCGAAGCCGCGTACTCGCACTCCGGTACCGGCCAGGCCCAGGGCAAACTCGTGGCCGGCCTCGCCGAGCCCGAGGACGGCGACGGTGCAGCCGGGCGGCCCGCCGCTCATTGCTGCAGGCCGGCCGGGCCGGCTGCGCGGGCCGGGGAGCGGGCATCGGCCGGGCCGGGTGCGTCGACGGGCGGGATGCCGTGGGTGTGGAAGCTGTCGATGGTCTTCAGGCCCCATGCCTGGCCCTTGGCGCGCTCGGCGAGCGACCACGAGATGGGCCGCCAGTCCGGGGCCAGCACCAGCCGGGCACCCGCGTTGCACAGCTCGACGCGATTGCCGCCCGGCTCCCACACATACAGGAAGAAGGTCTGCTGGATGGCATGCTTGTGCGGTCCGGTCTCGATGTGGATCCCGGCCTCGAGCATCACGTCGGCGGCCCGCAGGATGTCCTCGCGCTGGTCGGCGGCGAAGGCAACATGGTGCAGCCGGCCCGTGGTCCCGGTCCAGTCGGCCGTGTAGACGAGGTCATAGCTCTTGTCGGCCACGTGATACCAGACCGCGGCGGGGACGCCGTCGTCCAGCACGATCTGCTCCGTCAGCCGGGCGCCGAGCACCTCGGGCAGAAAGCGCGTGACGGCGGGAATGTCGGCGGCGAGATAGTTGACGTGGTCCAGCCGGCGCACATTGGCGCCCCGGCCCGGGAATGGCGCGGCCTGGTTCTTCAGCGCGGGACGCTGGCCCTCGGGCGGGACATACCATTCGGTCTCCCAGTAGATCCCGAACTCGTGGCCGTCGGGATCGGTGAACAGGTAGGCAGGCCCGATCCCCTGCTCCCCGTCGGTCCAGCCGATGCCGCGGCCGCTCGCCTCGATGGCCTTCACCCGGCGGGCCAGCGCGTCCGGCCCGGCCGCGCGCAGCCAGGTCCGCCCGATGCCCGAGGCGGGCGCAGCGGTGACGCTGACCGTGAACCGCTCGTAGTCATCCCAGGTGCGCAGATAGCACGAGTTCCCGTCCCTGGCCACCTCGGTGAGGCCCATCAGGCGGACGAAGAAGTCGACCGTGTCCTCCGGCACCCGGGTGCGGAGCTGCACCGCCGACACGTGGGCTATGTCGCGGCATCGTTCCACCGCCATGTCCTGCTCACCTCCCGGCGCCAGGCACCGGCCCGGCGTTCTGCCTGCGGGGCCGCCCGGCGGGCATGCTGCCGAGCGTTTCGATCACGCTGGTGATGTGGTCCCGCATGGCCGCCTCCGCCTCATCCGGGTCCCTGGCCACGATGGCGGCGACGATGCGCTCATGCTGGGCCAGCGACACCGCGGGCCGCCCTGGCACGAGAGACAGCGCGAACTGATGGCGGACCATCTGGGCGCGCAGGCGCTCGATGATGCCCGTCGCGGTCTCGTGCGCGGCGATCCTGCGGATCAGCGCGTGCAGGCGGGCATTCGCGTCGCTGTAGCGCATGAGCTCGGCCGACATGACCGCCGCTTTCATCTCGGCGATGACCTGCCGCAGCTGCGCGGCCTCAGCCGGCGTCACGCGCTGGGCGGCGCGGGCCGCGGCGAGGCCCTCCAGCAGGCGGCGGACCTCGGTGATCTCGATCGCCTCGTCCAGCGGGATGACGCGGACGCGGGCACCCCGGTGCCGCTGCACGTCCACCAGGCCCTCGCTGGCCAGCACCGGGATCGCGGCGCGGACCGAGAACCGGCTGCAGCCGAACCGCTCGCACAGGTCCACCTCCACCAGCCGCTGGCCCGCGGCGAACTCGCCGGCCAGGATCGCATCCCGCAGCGCGCCCAGCACCGCACCCTCGTCGGCCATGCCTAGTTCCTCTCGGTATCGGCCATCGTCAGCTCCTGTCCGGATCGGCCATAGTTAACTCCCCTGCGGGGCTCGCCCGGACATAGGTGACGCCCAGGCGATCAAGCTCCGGCCGGAGGCCATATCGGTCTAGCCCGAGCTCGCCTCGCGCAAAGGCCGCTCGGGCGTCGTCTTCCCGCTCGGCCCGTTCTCTCGCGTTCACCGCGACTTCCGCGGCGTTCAGGCGGGGGATGGCGACTACCCCGTCGTCGTCGGCGACCACCACATCACCGGGATTCACCACCGTTCCGGCGATGCAGATCGGCACGTTCACCGACCCCGCGGTGGCCTTCACCGTGCCCTGGGCGCTGATCGACTGCGACCACACCGGGAATCGCGCCGCCCTGATCGCGGCCACGTCCCTGGCCCCGGTGGTGGTGACCAGGCCGCGCGCCCCGCGGGCTGCCAGCGCAGTGGTGATCAGCTCGCCCACGAAGCCGTCGCTGGACGGCGAAATCGTCGTGACGACGATGATGTCGCCCGGCCGGGCCTGCTCCACGGCCACGTGGATCATCAGGTTGTCGCCCGGCCAGCACAGGACGGTAAGGGCGGATCCGGCCGCGGCGGCGCCCGGCCAGAGGGGTCGCAGTCGGGTACCGAGCAGGCCGGTCCGGCCCGCCGCTTCGTGCACCGTGGCCACGCCCAGGTTGCCGAGTGCGGTCACCGCGGCCGGATCCGCGCGGGGGGGATCGACGACTACCACAGGCCTCACGCCAGCACCTCGCTTACCTGGGGGAAGACCCGCTGATACGCCTCGGCGTAGCGGATGGCGGCTGAACCGCCGTTCCGCACGGCCTGCACGCCGCGGCGCTCGGCTAGGTCGTGGTAGTAGCGCGCGAGGTGATCCTGGGACCGCATCGCGGCCATGGCCGCTATCTTGCGGTCGAACACCGCGGTGATGTCGACGAGCACGTCCGGCATGAACTCGCACATCTCCGGCTGGTGCGGCTCGAACCTGAACACCGGCGGCGCGCCGAGCGGCGGGTGCTGCGACTCGCGCCCGAGCGCCTGCGCGACCGCGCGCGCCCGAAGCGTGAGGTCCGCGGCCAGCGGGTGGTCGTAATTGTACGGATCCGCCCGCGCGTGCGTCAGGATCACCTTGGGCTGGAACGCGCGCATCAGTTCTGCCAGCTCCAGCAGGATCTCGTCGTCACCCGGCAGCGGGTAATCGCCCTTGTCCAGGAATCGCATCGTTGCCCCGAGCGCATCGCCGGCCGCCTGTGCCTCTGCTCTCCTGATCTCCTTGACCCTCTGCAGCGTCATCCCCGGCTGCTTCCACGCTCCCGGCGACTCGCCCCGCTCGCCAAAAGAAAGGCAGATAACGCGGGCCGTCCCGCCGGCCGCGGTGACCAGGGCGATGTAGCCTGCGGCCCGCCACACGAAGTCAGCCGCGTGCGCGCTGACGACGAGCAGCCGGCCCGCTGACGTCGCGGTCACGATGCCCTGCCCGGCTGGCCCGCGCCCGGCTGGCCCTGGCCCGGTTGGTCCTGGCCAGGCGGTTGCTGGCCCGGCTGGTGCTGGCTCAGCCGCACCTCGGGCGGCAGGTCCTCGCGCCGCGGATCGGGGCCAGCCAGCAGCCGGCTGTTGGAAACGATCATGGTGGTGATCTCCTGATCCGGGAATCGGGCGGCGTGCAGGGCATCAGCCATCAGGGCAAGCCCGTCCTCCACCGGGGGGTTGTGCGGCTGCCCGAGGTCAGTGGTCACGACCGTATGCTCGGGACCGGTTGCCCTGATGTTGTCGGCCATCCGGGCCCAGTCGTACTTGCCGGTGAACGGCGTGGTGAAGCAGCGTTCCAGAAATGCCCCCTGCCGGACCAGTGCCAGCTGATCCGCACGGCTGAGATTCTGCTGCGGGAACTCCGGGTGGGTGGCGATGACGTGGCGGACGCCGGCCTCGAACGCCGCGTCGGCCACGGCGCGCGTCTCGAACGCGCTCAGGTGGCCGGTGGCTACCACCAGCTGGTGACGGGCTGCCAGGCTGAGCACCTCCCTGGTCGCCGGGAGCGGCCGCCCAGCGGCGTCGAGGACCGGCACCGGATCCACCGTGATGCCCTGGGCGTCGAGGTCGGCCTGCAGCGCCAGCCACATGGGCGGCGTCGCGCCCGCGGGCAGGTCACCGTGCGTGACCCGGTGATTGAGCGCATCCAGGGTCGGCATCCACAAGATCCTGGCTCCCTCGCGCGCCGCGATCTCGNNCCGGGCACCATCCTCCGGTGCGCCGTCAGCCCGGCGCCGGTGAGCCCGGGCACCCTCAGCCAGGACCTCATTGAGCACGGCGGCGCGTTCCGCGGTGGAGACGTAATGCGATTTCAGCACGAAGCCGGCCAGGCCAACGTCCTGGCAGCGGCGGGCGAGTTGCAGGTCGGTGACGCGCCGGCGCATCACGTCGGGCGCCACGTGCACGTGCAGGTCGTAGGCGCCGCTGACCAGCTGGCGGGCCCACTCGCTAGGCGTGGGGCTGCTCAGCACGAGATAACCACCCGCAGTTCATCAGACATGGACTACCTGACCTGTATTGATGGCCTCAAGCACCGCGCGGGAGTCAATGCCGGGCGCCGTGAGCTCACCGGTTATCCGGCCCCGGTAGAAGACTAGGACGCGCTCGCAGAGCGATGCCAGCTCGTCTGCCTCAGTAGAGCAGAGCAGCACCACGGCTCCGCTGGCGGCAATGGAGCGGATGAGGCGGTGCATCTCCGCCTTGGCGCCTACGTCAACGCCGCGGGTGGGGTCATCGAGGACGAGCATCTGCGGCTCGGCCTCCAGCCACTTGGCGAATACCGCCTTCTGCTGGTTGCCGCCGGACAGGGATCCGGCCGGCGCGCCGGCCGCTGCCCGGATGCCGAGCCGCTCCATCTGATCCCGCGCCCGCGCCTGCAGCACGGATCGCCGGATGTAGATCCCGTCGCGGGCTAGCGCCACCGAGCGCACCTGCCCGATGTTCTCCCAGACCGGCTTGTCGAGCATGAGGCCGAAACGACGGCGGTCGCCAGTCACCAGGGCCACGCCCTGGGCAACCGCCAGGCGGAACCGGCGAGGGCACACGGCGCCGCTCGGCAGCCGGACCGTGCCGCGGCGCGGCCGGCTGAGCCCGCGCACCACGTCAAGCAGCGCGCGCTGCCCGGCCCCGGCCAGCCCGGCGAGGCCGACGACCTCACCCGGCCGGGCGGTCAGGCTGACGTCGTCAAGCCGCCGCCGGACGCTGACATGCTCTACCCGCAGATCTCCCGCCGCGCGCATGCCGGGCGGTCCCGCTGCGGCCGTCTCCATCAACACGGAAGTTTCGGCGGGCTCTAGCGCGTCGAAGTTTCCGTGATCATGAAATGCAGCCGGACGCGGCCGGGCCGCCGCGGCTTCTGGCGGGGCGCCTGCTTCTGGCGGGTCTGCTGTTCCTGGCGGGCGAGCCGTTTCCGCATCGGCCACGGCCCGCGTGACGGCCCTGCCGTCGGCGGCCGGGTGCGCATACAGTTTCCGGTCACCGAGCATCGCAGCCACCACCATGGGGATAGTCAGCGACGAGCGCCCGGCTCCGGCCACGACCACCGCGCCGTCCCGCAGGATCGTGACCTCATCGGAGAGGCTGAGTACCTCTTCGAGGATGTGGGACACGAACACGACGCCCACGCCGCGGTCGCGCAGCACCCGCACGACATTCAGCAGGTTCTCCGTGCCTGCTGCCTCCTGCGCCGAGGTGGGCTCATCGAGGATCAGGATGCGCGGGCTGGTCAGCAGCGCGCGGGCGATCTCGATCCGCTGCCGGTCGGCCAGCGGCAGGGATCCGGCAAGCTGGCGGAAACCTACCTCCAGCCCGAGTTCGGCCAGGACGGGTGCCGCCCTGCCAGCCATCGCGGACCGCCGCAGCAACGGCCCGCGGCAGATCGGCCCCGCGGCAAAGAGGTTGAGCAGGACGTCCAGGTCGGGGAAGAGGGCAAGCTCCTGGCTGACCACGGCGACGCCGCTCCTGGCCGCCTCGGCGGTGCTGGCGAACGACACGGCGATGCCGTCCAGCAGCACCACGCCGCTGTCCGGCCGTTCCGCACCGGCGATGATCTTGACGAGCGTTGACTTACCGGCCCCGTTCTCGCCCAGCAGGGCGTGCACGGTGCCCGGCCGCACCCGCAAGCTGGCCTCGCGCAGGGCGGTGACCCCGCCGTAGGCCTTGGTGATGCCTCGCACTTCGAGCACGGCAGTCCTCAGCCGACGTCGGACATGGGCTTGATGTACTTCTGCGGGTTCGCCAGCTCGCTGGTGACCTCCTTCTTGAACCAGGCGAGCCGGGAGGCCGCCGTCGCCTGGCGGGCCTGGATCGCCGCGATGTTCGAGCTGTTGACGACCAGGTAGCCGGGGTTCCACCAGCCAGTCGGGAGCTTCTTGCCGGTCAGGGCGTGCTCGGCCAGCAGGTCGACCGCGATGTAGCCCTTCAGCCAGTGCTCCGGGGAGATCAGGACGTCGACCTCGCCGGAAGCGATACCCTGCAGCGCCGTCGGGTCCAGGTCATCGGCGCCGACGAGATAGTGCTTCCCGGTGTGCTTCTCGATCTCCGCCATGCTGGCCGCATCCTGGCTGCCCGGTCCGACGTAGGCCACCGCATTCGGATGGGCGCTGACCGCTGCCTGCCAGGCGCTGTAGTTGGTGCTCGGCACCTGGGTCGAGTCGAAGTTCACGTATTTCATGCCGGGGCGCGCCTTGGACATGGTCTGCTCGAAACCCTGGTTACGGGCGGTGAGCACGGGCAGGCCGGGTGTGTCGGTGCCGATGACGATGGTGCCCTTCGTCCCCGCCGGGATCTTGGGCAGCAGCGCGGTGGCCAGGGCCTGCCCCAGCTGGACATTGTCGTTGCCGATGAACAGGCTCACCTTGGTCCCGGCCGGCGGCGGGGTGTCGACCGCTATCAGCGGGATGCCCTCTTGCTGGGCGGAGTTCAGCGGGCGGACGAACAGGTCGGGGAAGAGCGTGGCCAGCGCAATCCCGTTCTTGGAAGTATTCGTTGCCGACTCGAAGAGCGACAGTTGCTGCGCGCCCACGGCGGTGGGCGGTGCCGCGTTCGTCAGGGTGATGCCGGTCACCTTCGCGGCCGCCGCGGCTCCGAGCGCCATCTCCTGGGCGAAGTTCTCGTCGGTCGTGTCGTAGATGAACGCGATCTTCACGTTCTTTGCCTTGGCGCCAGGGCTCTGCGCGGACGTCGTGGACGGGGCGCCGCTGCTCCCGCAGCCGGCCAGCGCCGTGACCACGCAGGTGAGGCCGGCCAACAGCATGATCGCAGGCAGCTGATGGCCCGATGCTGCCGTGTTGTGTCGTTTGGTAGTGAACAAGGCTTTCTCCTCTGGCTCGGGCTGAGCATTGAGTTCTCGGTGAGTGCTCCGGTCAGTGCTGGCGGGCTTGGCGGCGTCTGCGTCCCTGCCGCAGCAGGCTGTCCATGGAAACGGCGAGGATGATCACGGCCCCGGTGGCGAAGGCGCTCCAGTTCAGCGGGACGTTGAAGAACACCAGGGCACTGCTGACGACGCCCAGCAGGATGGCGCCCACCGCGGCGCCGAGCACAGTGGCGCTGCCCCCGATCAGCGGCGTGCCGCCGATGATGGCCGCCGCTATGGCCGTCAGTTCGGAGCCGGTGCCGATGCTCGGGTCGCCGGAGTCGTAGAAGGCCAGGCCGAGCACGCCGGCCACGCCGCACAGCGCGCCCATCAGCACGAGCGCCTGGACGCGCACCCGCGGGATGGAGATGCCCGAGAAGGTCGCGGCCTCCGGGTTGGACCCGATGGCGCGCACCCGGTAGCCGAACGGTGTCAGCCTGAGGACGGCGGTGAGGACGCCGACGACGACGAGCAGGACCCAGATGCTGGTCGGCAAGCCCAGCTCGTCGCCGCCCAGGACGACGAAAAACGAGTTGCCGATGGGCAGGCCAGTGATCTGCTGGCCGTTCGCCAGCGCCTCGGCCAGGCCGGAGTACAGCGACAGGGTCCCGAGAGTGGCGATGATCGCAGGGATCTTGATGCCCTGCACGAGCAGCGCGTTGACCAGCCCGAGCCCCGCTCCCGCCAGCACGCAGACCGGGACTGCAAGCCATGGGTTCATGCCGGAGTGAATCGCCACGGCGCCGATGATGAGGGTCAGCCCGAACATGGACCCGATGGACAGGTCAATCTCCCGCATGGCCAGCAGGAACGACGTGCCGACGGCCAGCAGCCCGATGAAGGCCGCCTGCTGGACAACCTGCGTCAGCTGGGTGGCCGCCAGGAAATCCGGGTGGAACGCACCGACCACGACCACGAGCACGAGCGTGGCCACGATCACGCTGCCGCTTTCCAGGTCCGTCAGGCGGCGCACGGCCGTCCGGCCGAGATCGGTGGCAGCCGACCGCCAGGGCAGCCCGCTGTCGGGCTCTTCCCTGGCCAGATCCCGGCCCGGCCCGGTCTTCACAGCGCACGCCTCCGACTCCGCTGGTCCCGGTTGATGCCGGCGACCTGGCTCGTTCCGCTGTCTGTGGCCTTTCCGCGGCCGGCTCGGTTGCCGGTGGCTGGCCGGTCCGTGTGCCCAGCCCGTTGGCTGCTCGCTGGCCAGCTCATTGCCTGGCCATGACCAGTACATTGTCCGTAATTTTGGCGACAATATTTCTTGACAACTTCGGCTACGATAAGCGCGCGAGTGCAGGCGGTCAAGCGGCGGCTGCGCCGCATAAGGAGAAGCTCGATGCGCACCGTCCGAGACGCGACCCTCCAGGTAGCCCGTGACCTCGGCCTCACCACCTGGTTCGGCAACCCGGGATCGACCGAGATCCCGCTGCTGGCCGACCTGCCCGACGGCATCCGCTACCTGCTGGCCTTGCACGAGAACGCGGCCGTCGGCATGGCCGCCGGCCAGGCCATCGCTACCGGCCGGCCCGCGCTGGTCAGCCTGCATGCCGCCGCCGGGCTGGGCAATGCCGTCAATGCCCTGGTCAGCGCCCGGGTCAACAGAGCTCCGCTGGTCGTCCTCATCGGCCAGCAGGACCGCCGTCACATCGCGTTCGAGCCTTTCCTCACCGGACGCCTGGCGGGTCTCGCCGGTGACTACCCGGTGGCCGTGCACCTGCCGCTGCGGGCGCAGGACGTGCCGGGAGCCGTGGCCCGCGCATACCACGAGGCGCTCACCTGGTCCGGCCCGGCGCTCGTGATCGTGCCGATGGACGACTGGTCGGCCGTGATGGACGAGACCCAGATCGCCGCGCCGGCCGTCTGCCGCTACGCCACGGGCGTCACCGCTGCCGACGTGGCGCCCTTCGCGCTGCTCCTCGACGGGGCGCGGTTGCCCGTACTCGTGGTCGGCGCGGGCGCGGCCGATCGGGCTGCCTGGGATGCCCTCGTCCAGCTGGCTGGCCGCCTGAACTGCCCCGTCTGGCAGGAGCCGTTCACCGGGCGGGCCGGATTCCCGCAGGATCATCACCGATTCGCTGGTTTCCTGCCGGCCGGCCGGGCAGCGCTACGGGACACCCTGGCCGGTCACGACGCGGTGCTCGTGGTGGGCGCCGGGGTGCTGCGCCAGTACCACTACGAGCCGGGACCGCTGTTCGCAGCAGGCACGGCGGTCGCGGTCATCACCGCCGATCCGGCGGAAGCCCACCGCAGCCCGGCCCGGCTCGCCCTCATCGCATCGCCGGCGGCGGCATGCGCGCTGCTGGCCAGGGCGGTCACTCCGCATGGTTCCGGATCGGTGCCGCCGCGCGATCGGCCCGCGGGCGGCCGGCTGCCGCGCGACCGGCGGCAGCCAGGGGGAGCGCCGGGCGGCGGGCTTCGCTCGGCTGACGTTCTCGCCGCGCTGGCATCGCGCATTGATCCCGACACCATCGTGGTGGAGGAGTGCCCGTCCAGCCGCGAGCTCCTGCAGGAGACGCTCCCGGCCAGGGATCCGCTCGGCTACCTCGGCGCGCCTGGGGGCAATCTCGGATCCGCTCTTCCCGAGGCGATCGGCCTGCGGCTGGCCGACCCCGCCCGTCCCGTGCTGGCAGTACTCGGTGACGGCTCGGCCCTCTACGGCGTCCAGGCGCTGTGGAGTGCCGCTCACTACGGAGTGGGCGTGCTCTTCATCGTGCTGGCCAATGCCCGTTACGCAGTGATGGACCAGCTCGCGTCCCGGGAAGGGAAAGCACCCTGGCCGGGATTCCCCGAAGTGCACCTGGCCCGCCTGGCCGACGGCTTCGGCTGCCCGGCGCAGCGCGTCGCGACCATGGAGGCGCTGGCGGAAATACTCGACCGGGTCATCCCGACGCTGCGCACCCGCAGCGAGCCGCTGCTGGTGGAAGCGGACGTCAGCGCCGATGGGGAGCCGGGGCGATGACCGTCCCTGCCGCGCCGGCGGCCGGTGAGCGAGCGGCGGTCATCACCGGTGCCGCCAGCGGGATCGGGCAGGAGTTCTGCGTGGCGCTGGCATCCCGCGGGGCGCGGGTCGCTGGCGTCGACATCGCTGACATGGCGGCGACCCGGCAGGCGGTGCGGCGCGCCGGAGGCACGTTCCTGCCGGTTACCGCGGACGTCACCGCCGAGTCCGACACCGCCAGGATGGCGGACGAGGTACGTGCCGCCTTCGGCCGCGCCGATATCTGCGTCAACAACGCCGGCACCTATCCGCTGGTGCCCTTCGAGGAGACCACCTATGCCGAATGGCGGCGGGTGCTGACCCTCAACCTCGACGGTATGTTCCTGGTCACCAGGGCGCTGCTGCCCCTGCTGCGGCGCTCGCCCGCGGGACGCATCGTCAATGTCGCCAGCGCCGTCGTCTGGCTCGGGCCGCCCCGCATGGTCGCCTACACCACGTCCAAGAGCGGCGTGATCGGCTTCACCCGGTCGCTCGCGAGTGAGCTGGGGCCGGCCGGAATCACGGTCAACGCCATCACCCCGGGGATGATCCCCACGGCGACCGCGGTGCGCACGGGCGTCACTGCCGACCTTGACCGGGTCGTCGCCGGGCAGGCGATACCGAAGGTCCAGCAGCCCGCCGACCTGGTGACCAGCCTGCTGTACCTGTGCGATCCCGGGAGCGGCTTCGTCACCGGCGCCGCGATCAACGTCGACGGCGGGTTCGCCAAGCACTGACGCGGCGGCTCCGCGAGGCCGGCCGGCTTACCGGTCCGGGTGCAGGAGGGGGTCGAGCCATCCGAAGGATCGTGCGTGGTAGAGCGTCCGTGCGCCCGCTTCGCAGTGATCTCCGGCACCGTCGGAGGCGGCGAAGCGGACATATTGCTTCTCGCAGTTCAGCGCGTCAGCCAGCCGGGGGGCCGACGCGCTGATGTCGTCGCCCTCGGCGCTGCAGACGAACGTCGGGCAGGTGATCTGGCCGCTGGCCGGCGCTGAAGAAGTAACCGGGCAGGGTGGTGCCCTCATACGGGATCTGCAGGACCTCCGGCGGGTTGTCGAGCAGGGCGGCCCCGCGCCGGAAGGCGCTGGTCTGCCGCGCGCAGCTTTCCACCAGCCGCGGGTCGACGGGACCCCCCATCAGCATGACGCCCGCGGTGCGGAAATAACTCGACGCCCGCCAGAACGCGAGCCGCGCGCTCGCGGCGCGGCCGGCCGCCGCCTCACCCTCGGCGAGGGCCAGCGTGGCAGCGGCGGTCGATGTCCAGGCATCATGCCAGCTGGTCAGGTCGGTGCCCTTGACCCGGCCGGCGGTGGCGAGGCATTCCCCGACGTCAGCGCCGCCGTATGGCGCTACCCCGACGGCCTGTAGCGTCTGGGCATCCAGCAACTCGTCCTTGACTACAAGATGCGTCACGACCTGACCCCGATCCGCGCGGTTTGCCAGCCGGAACGATCTTATTTGCCGCGGCGCCCGCCGGACCTGGTACCGCTCCTTGCGCTGCGCGCCGGCGTTGCTGACCAGGACGTCGAGGTGACCGGACTCCCATAGTGTTGTCATGTCAGCACCGCGAGGGCGGCCGCGGTCCGGCACCACCTGATCGACCCTCTCGCCGCAGCCGACCGCGCCGCTCTGCTGGCCAGCCTCCGGCGACTCACCCAGCAGCCCTGAACCGCGGCGCGCGGCCGCGGCACAGCGCGGGCCGCCCGCGACCCGACCCGATGGGAGCACCAGAGATGGACCTGCCCGACGGCCTGCTCGACCTGCTACGCCAGCCCAGCCCGTGCTTCCTGGCCACCGTGATGCCCGACGGCTCGCCGCAGCTGACCCAGACCTGGGCCGACACCGACGGCGAGCATGTCCTGATCAACAGCGTCGCGGGCTTCCAGAAGATCAGGAACATCGAGCGTGACCCGCGGGTGGCCCTGACCATCTCCGACCCGGGCAGCCCCGCCCGTTACTTCGCGGTCCGCGGCCATGTCCTGAACGTCACGGCGGACGGCGCGGCCGCCCACATCGAGAAGCTGGCCCAGCGCTACCTGGGCGGCCCGTATCCGTGGTACGGCGGCCGCGACCAGACCCGGCTGCTGATCACCATCGAAGCCGACAAGATCAGCGGCACGGGATAGCCTCAGGATGATCGTCGGCGTGCAGCGGCCGTCATGGCTGCTGACGGCCCTGGACCGGCCGGGCACCGTCATGCTACTGATGGCACTGGTGCCTGAGTGCGGGCCGGCCAGGAGGGGACCTCGTGACGATCGACCAGGTAGCCGCCGGCGGGACTGTTCCGGGCCGGGCGCAGGTGGTGATCGTCGGCGGCGGGGTGATCGGCTGCAGCATCGCCTACCACCTCGCCCATCTGGGCTGGACTGACGTGGTGCTGCTGGAGCAGCATCAGCTGACGGCCGGGACAACATGGCATGCTGCCGGGCTGATCACCTCGGCCGGGATGACGGACGAGACAGCGCTGTTCTTCAGCCGGTACTCGCGTGACCTGTATGCCCGGCTGGAGCGGGAGACCGGGCACTCCACCGGCTTCCGGCCCGTCGGGCACATCTCGCTGGCCGCCACCCCGCAGCGGCAGCAGGCGCTGCGGCGCGAGGCTGCCTGGATGCACGGATTCGGCGTCGATGACGTGGAGATCTCGCCGCGGGAGCTCGCGCGGATGTGGCCGCTGGCCCGTACCGACGACGTGCTGTCGGCCTTCTATGTCGCCGACGAGGGCCGGGCCGACCCGGTGGGCGTGGCCACCTCGCTGGCCAAGGGCGCCCGGCAGCTGGGCACTCGGGTGGTCGCGGGGGTGGCGGCGACCGGGGTCGAGACTCGCGGACGGCGGGTCCGCGCGGTGCTGACCGAGGCGGGCAGGATCGAGACCGATGTGGTGGTGAACGCGGCCGGCATGTGGGCACGGCAGTTCGGGGCACTTGCCGGGGTCGCAGTACCGCTGCAAGCGGCCGAGCACTACTACCTGCTGACCGCCGCCGTGCCCGGGATGAGCCAGGACCTGCCGGTCATCGAGGACCCGGACAACTACGGGTACTACCGGCCGGAGGGCGACGGCATGCTGGTGGGCCTGTTCGAGCCGGCCGGGGCGCCGTGGTCCCTGGACGGCGTGCCCCGGGGGTTCGCGTTCGGCAAGCTGCCGCCGGACTGGGAGCGGATGGAGCCCTACCTCGCCCGCGCGATGGACCGGATACCTTCGCTGGCCGAGACCGGGATACGGACGTTCTTCTGCGGGCCGGAGTCGTTCACCTCCGACGTCCGGCCGCTGCTCGGGCCGGCCCCGGAGCTGGATGGCTATTTCGTCGCGGCGGGCCTGAACTCACTCGGCATCCTGTCCGGCGGCGGCGTCGGCAAGGTGCTCGCGCACTGGATCGCCGACGGGGTGCCGCCGGTCGATGTCACCGGCGTGGCCATCGACCGGACCGCGGCGCATGAGACGTCGCGGCGGTTCCGGGCCGAGCGCACGGTGGAGCAGCTCGGGGTGCTGTTCGGGGACGCGGTCTGGCCGGCCTGGCAGCCGTCGACCGCGCGGAACGTGCGCCGGTCGGTGCTGCATGAGCGGCTGGCCGCGGCCGGCGGCCATTTCGGCGTCTCGGCCGGCTGGGAGTTCGCCGAGTGGTTCGCCTGTCCGGGTGAGGCGCCGGTGACCACCCTGGACTACCGCCGTCAGGATTCGCACCCGATCGTGGCGCGCGAGCACGCCGCGGTGCGGGAGGCCGCGGGCGTGCTGGACATGAGCCTGATGGCGAAGCTCATCGTGGCGGGACCGGCCGCGGCCGCGGTGCTGAGCCGGCTGTCGGCCAACGACGTGACCCTCGCCGTCGGCCGGATCGTCTACACGCAGTGGCTTAACCAGGCCGGCGGGATCGTCGCCGATGTTACGGTCACCCGGCTGGAGCCGGAGAAGTTCCTCGTGGTGGCCAGTGACATCATCCACCGCAGGATCGAGCCGCTGATCAGAAGAGAAACACGCCAGAACGAGGTCCTGACGGTTACTGACGTCACCTCGGGCACCACATTGCTGTCCGTGCAGGGCCCCGCGTCGCGGGACCTGATCGCGCGGCTGGCTGACGCCGACCTGTCCAACGAGGCCTTCCCTTACCTGACCGCGCAGCAGATCCATGTCGGCTATGCGCCTGTGCTTGCCGTCCGCGTCACCTACGTCGGTGAGCTTGGCTGGGAGCTGCACGTGCCGGCCGAGTACGCGCTTGGCGTCTACGACGACCTGATGGCAGCCGGCGGCGATCTCGGCTTCCGGCCGGTCGGATTGTCGGCCATGTCCGGCCTGCGGCTGGAAAAGGGCTACCGCGACATGGGCGTGGACATCGATAACACCGACAACCCGCTGCAGGCCGGGCTCGGGTTCGCCGTGGCGTGGGACAAGCCCGGCGGGTTCACCGGGCGTGCCGCGCTGCTGAAGGCGCGCGCCGGGGGACCGCCCCGTAACCGGGTCGTCAGCTTGCTCGTGGAGGACCCGGCGGTCGATCTTTTCGGCAACGAGCCGGTGCTCCTTGACGGTGAGTGGGTGGGATACATCCGGGCCGCCGCCTACGGCTACACGGTCGGCGGTGCCGTCGCACTGGCGCAGGTTGCCCACCGCGACGGGGTCACCGGCCAGTGGCTGAAAGGCGGCGATTTCCGCGTGCGCACCCCGGCCGGCGACGTCAGCGCGCGGCTGCAGATCGCCCCGTTCTACGATCCGCAGCGGCTGCGCATCCTGGACCGGTGAGCGGCTGGCGTAGGTTTGGCAGATGCGTTTCGCCTTCAAGACTGCACCGCAGCACACCACCTGGGCCGCCATGCTCGACGTCTGGCGCGCTGCCGACGACATCGAGGTGTTCGAGTCCGGCTGGACCTTCGACCACTTCTACCCGATCTACTCGGACTCGACCGGACCCTGCCTCGAGGGCTGGGTCACCCTCACCGCGCTGGCCCAGGCGACGAGGCGCCTCCGGCTCGGGACGCTGGTGACCGGCATCCACTACCGTCATCCGGCAGTGCTCGCCAACATGGCGGCGACGCTCGACATCGTCTCCGGCGGCCGCCTTGAGATCGGCATCGGGGCCGGCTGGAACGAGGAGGAGTCGGGCGCCTACGGCATTCCGCTCGGCACCCCGAAGGAGCGCAGCGACCGCTTCGAAGAGGCCTGTGCAGTCCTCGTCGGCCTGCTCTCGGAGCAGGAGACGGTCTCCTTCAAGGGAAGCTTCTACGAGCTGACCGACGCCCGCTGCAACCCCAAGCCGGTCCAGCAGCCCCACCCGCCGATCTGCATCGGCGGCAGCGGCGAGCGCCGTACGTTGCGCACCGCGGCTCGTTTTGCCCAGCACTGGAACTTCGTGGGCGGCACGGTCGAGGAGTTCACCCGCAAGCGGGACGTACTGCACCAGCACTGCGCCGATCTCGGGCGGGACCCGGCGCAGATCCTGCTGTCGAGTCACGTGCGCTTCGATGGCGATCCCGCCGCGGCGGCGGCGGCTGCCGCGGCGCTTGCCGAGGCCGGCGCCGGGCTCGCGATCATCCAGCTCCGCCCGCCGCACACCCCCGCCGTGCTCGAGCCGCTGGCAGCGGCCTTCACTGAGCTCGACTGAGCGGGTGTCCCTGGCCCGCGGAGCCGGACTGTCATGCTGCCGCCGATCGCGGCCCGGCCGGGCGGGCTCAGCGCAGGCAAGCCTCAGTACTGTGGCGGCCTCGGTCCTAGCGGGGCCATCGATGCGGGCAGTAACAACTCGAACACCGAGCCCTGGCCCACCGTGCTCTTGACCTGAACAGAGCCCTGGTGGGCCTCCGCGATCGCCTTCACTACCGCCAGGCCGAGGCCGAACCCGCCAGTCTCCCGGTTACGGCCCGTGTCGATCCGGGCGAAGCGGCCGAAGATCCGTCCCGCCTCGGCGGCCGGGATGCCGCATCCTGAGTCAGCCACGGCGAGGATTATCCTCTCGCCCTCGCATCGGGCGCTCAGCTCGATAAGGCCGTCTGCGCCGGTGTGATTGACGGCGTTCTCGATGAGCGCATCCAGGGCCAGGGTCAGGCGGTCCTCGTCCCCCTGCACGCTTGCCTCCGGAAGGGCGCCAAGCGACCACCGCCGGGGCGTCTGGCTCCACCGGTGGAATGTCTCCACCACGAGTTCTGAGACATCCACGGGAGCCAGCCGCAAGAAGTCCGGGCCGTCCGTCGAGGCCAGCAGCAGCAACCGGTGGGCTAGCCTGCGCATCCGCAGCAGCTCATCCACGGCCACCCGGGCATCCTTCGCGATTGCCTGGTCGGTGGCAGCGCGCTCGATGAGCTCGGCGTGGCCAAGGGCGATGGTGATGGGGGTTCCCAGCTCGTGGGAGACGTCCTGCAGAAACTGCCGCTGCTGATCGAGCAGCAGCAGATTGTGCTCGGAGACGCGCTTCACTTCCTCCGTGGCAGTCACCCGCCTGCGGGCGTGCCACGCCATCACCACGAACATCATGGCGAGCAAGGGGACTTCCGCGAGGTAATCCCCGTCCTGTTCCCCTCGCAGGACCTGCCACCCGATCAAGCCGCCGGTGGCCAGCGTCACGACCGCCACCACGACCACCGTGGATCCCAGCCGCCAGAGGCGGAAGCCGTAGACCGCCGTCAGGCTGACCCAGATGACCAGGAACGGGATGGTCTGCCAGGCGGACAGGAGGCGCATGGCGAGGAGGTTCAGCCCGATAAAGGCCACCCAGGCAATGTCGACCCAGTGGGCGCGGGCCAATTGGCGGACCCGGTCAGCATGCATCGAGGGCTGTACTCCCTGCCGCGCTGGGCGATAGCGCTGCCGTCGCCGACTCAGCAGCCAGCACGTCCGTACCTCATCCCTGCTCAGGATCCCCTGTTCAGGCCTACCGCATTCCGGCGGCTCAATTCCGGCGGCTCAGGCTTCGAGCGCGGCGTCCAGGGTGATGTCGACGCCGGTCAGCGCCTTGCTCACCGGGCAGCCTTCCTTGGCCGCCTGGGCGGCGCTGGCGAAACCGCCGGAGTCGAGGCCGTCGACCTCGCCGCGGACGGTGAGCTTGATGCCGGTGAGCCGGAAACCGCCCGCCGGGTCAGGGCCGAGGGTCACGTCGGCCTGCACCTCAAGGGACTGCGGCGTGCCGCCGGCCGTGCCGATCTCCGCCGACAGCGCCATCGCGTAACAGGCGGAATGCGCTGCGGCGATGAGCTCTTCGGGGCTGGTGTAACCGCCAGCATCGTCAGCGGCGCGCTTGGGGAAGGACACCTCGTAGGT
>PMSW01000141.1:0-8332 GCA_003168215.1 Actinomycetota bacterium | reverse complement strand
TGCTGCCAACGGACTCTGCTGCCAGATTAGTCCGGTGCCGGTCGTCGGCGGACTGCATCGCAGCCCTACTCGACGTCCTTGAGGATCCGCTGCACCCACTCCAGCTGCGCGGAAAACCAGTACCTGGCCAGGCCGGCTGGCCGGTATCGTCCGCGATTGTGGGCAAGCCGTCGCATGTCGCCATCGTGACCGGCGCCAACCATGGCATCGGCGCGGCCACGGCGGCCGCGCTTGCCCGTAGCGGTATCGCCGTCCTCGCCACCTACCTGCGGCTCGGCGGAGCTCAGGATCCGGGGGCCGCCGCGGTCTACCGCGAGCAGCGCGCTGCCGACGGCTCCGGGCTCGTCGGCCGGATCACCGCGGCAGGCGGCGTTGTCCGCGCTGTCGAAGCGGACCTGGCCGATCCAGCCACCGCCTCGATGCTCTTCGACCGGGCCGAACGTGACCTCGGCCAAGTCGACATCCTCGTGCACAACGCCTCGGGCTGGCTCGCCGATACCTTCAAGCCGGATACGGCCGACCGGTTCGGCCGGGCTCTGCGGCCGGTCAGCGCCGAGACTTTCGACCGGCAATTCGCCGTCGATACCCGGGCCGGCGCGCTGCTGATCGCCGAGTTCGCCCGCCGTCACGCCGCGCGGGGCGCGGGCTGGGGCCGGGTCGTGTCGATGACCTCTGGTGACGGCAGGGGCTTTCCCGAGGAGGTCTCCTACGGCGCCGCTAAGTCCGCGCTGGTGGACTACACGCTGTCGGCGGCCCTGGAACTCGCGCCACTCGGCGTCACTGCCAACGCGGTGGAGCCGCCGGTCACCGACACCGGCTGGATCACCGACGAGGTCAGGGCCGCGGTGGCCGCCAGCCCGCATCTGGTGCACATCGCGCGGCCCGAGGAAGTCGCCGGGGTGGTCGCGTTCCTGGTCAGCGAGGCGGCCGGGCTCATCACCGGCAATGTCGTGCACCTGCGCTGAGCATCCGTCACCACAAGCCCGGAGCGCGACCGCGTGCTGCGGGGTCATGGATCACCAATCGGAGCCTCCTGAGCTGGGCGGACGTCGGTGCACGGCGGCGGGCGGCCGGCGCCGGCCGGAGGGCCTGGCCGACGAGTGTCCTATTGTTTTGCTGTGATCACCAACAAAGCCGGGCCCGAGGCGGCCGCCATAATGATGCCCAAGCCGGACCGCTCTGCACTTGCCGTGCCGCCCCCGGGGACCGTGCCGGGGACCTGGGCAGGTGCTCCGAGCGCCGCCCGCAGCAACGCGGAAATCTACCTCGCCTACCGGCTGCGCCGGCCCCCGGAACAAGGACGCGGGTACGCGGTCGCGGTCGCGCGCTCGGCTGACGGAGTGCACTTCGAGACCTTGCTGAGCATCGGCAAGGAGGAGATGGACACCGCATCACTGGAGCGGCCGGCGCTAGTGCAGACACCGGCGGGAACCTGGCGGCTCTACCTCAGCTGCGCGACGGAGGGCAGCAAACACTGGCGTATCGAGGTGATCGAGGCCGACAACCCGGGTTCATTCGACGCCAGGCACCGCCAGATGGTGCTGCCCGGCGATGCCAGGACGGCCGTCAAGGATCCTGTGATCGTTTATGACGACGGGATGTGGCACCTCTGGGCCTCGACGCACCCGCTGGAGGACCCGGACCAGACGGACCGGATGGTTACCGACTACGCGTCCAGCCCGGACGGCCTGGACTGGACCTGGCAGGGCACCGCGCTGAGCCCGCGGCCGGGCGAGTGGGACGCGCGCGGGGTGCGGGTCAGTGCCGTCCGGCTCAACGGAGCCGGGATCGTGGCCTACTACGACGGACGGGCCACTGCCGCGGAGAACTTCGAGGAGCGCACCGGCGTGGCCACTGGCATCAAGCCCTCGGCGCTGGCCGCGGTCAGCGCCGTTCCGGTCGCTCAGTCGCCCCACGCAGGGGGCGGGCTGCGCTATCTGAGCATTCTCGACCTCGGCGACGGGCGCGAGCGCTGGTACTACGAGCTGACGCGGGCTGATGGCGCGCATGAGGTGCGAACCGAGCTGCGCTGACCCGGGCCGGGCCGCGCGCGTCAGGGCGGTGACCGGGCCGGGCCGCCGCGCGCGCTCAGTATGCGCGCGGCTGGCCGTTGCGCGCCTGGCGCTGCCCGGACGGCCTGGCCCCGACAAGCCCGCCTGAGTCGCCACGCGGCTGGAGCCAGTCCCTGAAGCTCTCACCGGTGATGGTCTCAAGGAGCCTGATGTCCTGCTCGAACCGCGGGATCAGCGCCTGGCGCTCCTGCCACGTGAGCGGCTGGCGCGGCGGGGCGTCCTGCTGGAGCCGGCGCTCCAGCACGCTGGTCATCACCGCTTCCGTCTTGCCGGGCAGGACGGTGCTTGCCGCGGTGCCGACGCGCAGTGCCCGTGACAGCGCGCGGTGCCGGCGGGTCAGCCGCGGATGGGCGGTGACGTTCTCCCGTGGCACCTCCGCCAGGACGCCCTCGGGCACGCCGAGGAAGCCGCAGATACGGTCGAGCAGGCCGGCCGGGTGCTCGATCAGGGCGCGGTAGCGGAAGACCATGACCTGGTCCGCGGGGAACACCGTGTACAGGTGCTCCAGTTGCTCGCCGTACCGCCCGAGGGCCGTGTAGTGCCAGAACTCAGCCCAGCCCGCCGCGATCCGGCGGTCTTCCTGCGCGCAGGCCTGCACCACGTCACCAATGGGATCTAGCCCTGCGGACCACAAGTGCGTCCAGTTGGAGTGCGCCCGCTCCACCGGATCGCGCAGGACCACGATCAGCTTGGCGTCGGGGATCAGCGCGCGGATGCGCAGTTGCGCGGCCCGGTCGTAAAGGTAGAACGGCGTCGACTCACCCCGCAGCGCGCCGGCCGGGGCCGGGTCGAACAGCGCCTCGTAGTCATCCCGGCGCCACACGTGCTCCCGGTACGTCCGCACGTCCCCGGGACCGCCCCGGGCCGGGGGCGGCCCGTCGGTCAGGAAGAACTTGGGTTCCTTGACCGCCGACATGTACAACGACGGATGCCGGGCAAGTGCCGCATGCAAGGCAGTAGTGCCCGACTTCGGCGCGCCCGCTATGAAAAAGTCCGGTAGGGACATCGCATCTCCTCGGTGGCTGCAGCGAATCCCGAACTGGGCTAATTTTCTACTATAACGACAGTCATACTAGAATGGGCGGTTCAGCGCCAGGATATCCAGCGCGCACCTACCCGGCTGCCCCTCGATAAATCACCCGGTGATGAATATCACATCCGCCTACTTAGTGTGACTTCATGGTTACAATCTACCGGCAGTGACGGGGGCCGTCTACCGGCGCCACCCGCCGGCCGTCAGCTGCCGGGTCCAGGCCGGGAGCCTCCGCGCTTGGACAACGTCAGTACCTGGCGCTAGCGTCCAGCCCTGAAAGGAATCGGGAGGAGTCCGAAGTGGAGTCAGAGACAAGGTTCGAAGCCGCGCTGGATGCGACCCAGGGCGGCGCGGAGGCAGTGCTCAAGTCAGCCGGCGGCCTGACCAGGGAACTGCGCAAGGCCAAGGCCGCCGCGGCCGGCGGCCAGGTGCGCGAGCTGCGGCGCGCGCTGGAGGCGGCAGCCGGGATCGCCGCCGGCTTGTCCGCGGCAGTCGACGGGGTGCGAGCCTCGTTCGACCTCGACGAGACTGCCTACCTGGCGTCCGGCGACTATGCCAAGGAACTGCTTGCCGCCGCCGCCGAGCGCGGAGTGGCGATGTTCGAGGAGGACGAGCGGCTGCTCTGCTATCCGTCGCTGGTCCGGGTCGTGCCGGGGGACTCCCTGATCGAGGTCGACCGGCGGCGCGAGCGGCGGCTGCGGCCATCGGTGGTCATCGGCATGCTGGCGGCGGCGCAGCATCGGCCGCCGCGGTTCCGCGCCGAGCAGTTCCTGGAGAGCCTGGCCGGCGGCTACGAGCTGGTGATCGCCCGGGCAGGCAAGAACTGCGACGCCGTGACGCGCCTGACGGACATCTGGACAGCGCTGACCTTGCTGCCGGGCCAGGCTAAGGATTACACCCGTCCCGAGTTCGCCCGCGACCTGTACCTGCTCGACCAGAGCGGCGCCCGGCAAACCAGGGAGGGCCGGACGCTCCGCTGGCACGCGAGCAGCGGCACCAGGACCGCCGGCGTGCTCACCACGGTTGCCCGCACCGGCCAGCAGCAGCGGTACTGGGGCGTGTCCTTCACCGCGGTGGCACCCCGGTGAGCACCCCGGGCCAGGCCACGGCGCCCAGTGGCGTGCTCGGCGGGGGCGTCCTGAAGGCAGACGAGTACGCCACTTTCCTCGCCCGCGAGTACCTGGCCGGCTATCTCCCGTCCGGCGGCGCCGCGGTGAAGGTGGCCGTGGTGGGCGACAGCAGCGCGGCCGACCGGCTGAAGTCAGCGCTGGGCGCCGCCGCGGCAGAATACGGCGGCCTGTATGTCAGCCTTTCCGCGGAGTCCACCCGGGTGCACATGGTGGACCAGATCTACTTCGCCGTGTCCCGCAATGTCGACTGGGAAGCGCTGGCCGCCGACCGGGTGCGCGCCGCCTACCAGAGCGCGGCCTTCCCGGTTCCCGACGGCCTCGGCCTGACGGTCGCGGAGGTCGCCCGCCACCACGACGTCGATGTCGGCGAGCTCTACCGCAGCGTGCGCCGGAATCTTGAGCGCAGCCTGCTGGGCAATCCGGTCATCGCGGCCGAGATGGGCCGGGCGATCCTGCGGCTCGCGCAGGCCCAGCTGGGCGCCGGGGACGTTGACGTCGCCGAGCACGAGGCGGTGCTCAGCTGGCTGCGCGGTGAGCTGCGCGGTATCGGCGCGCTGCGGTCCGCTCTCATCTACGCGCGGATCGGCAGGCACAATGCGCGGGAGATGATCACCTCGACGGCCGCGCTGCTGCTGGCAGCCGGCCACGGCGGGCTGGTCCTGCACCTCGACTACGCCAGGATCGCCGAGGCCAGGCGGCCGCCTGCCGATGCCAGGTCCGGCCTCTACTACTCGAAGGCCGCCGCGCTGGATGCTTATGAGGTGCTGCGGCAGTTCATCGACGCGACCGACGAGCTGCGCGGCGTCCTGGTGATCGCGGTCGTGCCACCGCAGCTGATGACCGACGAGCAGCGCGGCATGCCCGCCTATACCGCGCTGCAGCTCCGGGTCGCCGATGAGGTCAGGGACCGGCGCCGTGCCAACCCGTTCGCTGCGCTTGTCCGTCTTGAGGTCCGGCTGGAGGCAGTGTCATGACTGCGACGATGACCGACGATCTCGTCGCCCGCCGCCGTGCCGTGGAGGCGCTGCGCTCGGGCGTGCCGAGCTGGGACGCAGTCGCCGTTCTCGGCTCTGGGCAGCCGGCCGCTGAGGACCGGTTCAGCACGTTGCTCGAAGGGATGAGCGAGCCTGGCGGGCACCGGGCCCAGCCGTCCGGGCTACTGCTCGGCGGCGGCTTCGGCGCGGGGAAGAGTCACCTGCTCACCCATCTCAGCCACCTCGCCATGTCCTCGGGCTTTGTCGTGAGTACCGTCGTGATCAGCAAGGAGACGCCGCTGCACGACCCGGTGAAGACCTTCAGGGCAGCGATCGGCGGCGCCCTGGATCCGGTGCGCGCTCACGGCGTGCTGGCCGGCTCCGCTGGATCCCTGGACCCGGACACGCAGCGATACGCGGAGCTGAGCCGCTGGGTCAACTCGCCGGCCAGCGGCCTGGACGAGCGCTTCGCGGCGACCTTGCTCTGCCATGAGCGGCTTCGCGGCGGCCAGGTGCCCGGCAGCGACGAGACCATCGACGCGCTGGTGCGGTTCTGGGGCGGCGAGCCGCTGCGGATGGCCGACTTGCGCCGGGCGCTGAAGTCCGTCGGCGCGGCCGGGCTCTACAGTTTCACTTCGATCACGGCGAGGGAACTGGCGCGGCAGCGGTTCCGGTTCGCCGCCCGGCTGCTGCGCGCGGCCGGGCACGCGGGCTGGGTGATCCTCTTCGATGAGGTGGAGCTCATCGGCCGCTACTCGGTGCTGCAGCGCGGCCGTTCCTACGCCGAGCTGGCCCGGTGGCTTGACGGCGAGGCCGCCGACCCAGGGGCGCCGCTCGCCGCGGTCCTCGCGATGACCGATGACTTCGAGGCCGCGGTGCTGACCGGCAAGGACGACGCCGCGCAGATCCCGGCGAAGTTGAGGGCGAAGCAGGCATCCGGCTGGGACGAGACGGCCGCGTTTGCCGAGGCCGGGATGCGCCACATCGAGCATGACATGCTCCTGCTCGAGCCGCCCGACGCCGAAGAGCTGGATCGCGCCTACGCCGCGCTCAAGCAGTTGCATGCCGACGCGTTCGGCTGGTCACCGCCAGACGTGGATGGCCTGGAGCGGCTCGGCGCCACCCGGATGCGCCAGTACGTGCGGGCCTGGATCAACGAGTGGGACCTGATCCGGCTGGACCCGGAGTTCCGCCCGGAGAGCGTGGCCGCCGATGTCGCCAGCGACTACCGCGAGGACGACACCCTCGACGGCGGCTCCGGAGCCGGACCCGAACGCTTATCTGACAGCCGTAGCCCGGACGCGGCACCTGACGAGCCCCAGGCCGGCTAAAGCGCAGGCCTGGCGCGCCGGGTCAGCCGACGAGTGTCTTGACGGCGCCGGTCAGGCCGGCCAGGGCCGCTTTGGCATCGGCGAAGTACATGCTGGTCTTCGGGTTGGCGTAAAGCTCGTTGTCGATGCCCGCGTAGCCATGGCCCATCGAGCGCTTGATCACGATGATGCTCTTTGCATGGTCCACGTCCAGGATCGGCATGCCCGAGATGGCCGTCCCCGGGCGCCGGGCGGCCGGGTTGGTGACGTCGTTAGCGCCGATCACCAGCGCCACGTCGGTCCGGCTGAACTCGGGGTTGATCTCATCCATCTCCTTGAGCTGCGGGTATGGCACGTTGGCCTCGGCCAGCAGCACGTTCATGTGCCCGGGCATCCGGCCGGCTACCGGGTGGATGGCGTAGCTGACCTCGACGCCCCGCGATTCCAGCAGGTCGGCAAGCTCGGCGACCGCGTGCTGCGCCTGGGCGGCGGCCAGGCCGTAGCCGGGCACGATGATCACCTTGGATGCGTAGGCGAGCTGGATCGCCGCGTCGTCGGCCTCGATGGCGCGTACCCCGGCGCCGGCGCCGGGCAGCACCGCCATCGAGGTGTCGCCGGTGCCGAATCCGCCGACGATGATGTTGCCGATCGAGCGGTTCATGGCGTCGGCCATCAGCTTGGTCAGGATCCCGCCGGACGCGCCGACCAGCGCGCCGGCGATGATCAGCGCCCAGTTTCCGATCACGAAGCCGGCCATCGCGACCGCCGTGCCGGTGAATGCGTTCAGCAGCGAGATGACGACCGGCATGTCAGCGCCGCCGATCGGCATCACCATCGACACCCCGAACGCCAGCGCCGCCACGATGACGACCAGCAGGCCGGGCAGGCTCGGGGTGGCGATCAGGTATCCGCAGCCCGCGAGCGTGACTGCCGCGAGCAGCAGGTTGACGGCGCGCGAGCCAGGGAACGTGACCGGCGCCGAGGTGATCAGCCCCTGCAGCTTGCCGGCGGCGATGATCGACCCGGAGAAAGTCACCGCGCCGATGATCACGTCGAGCAGGGTGGTGACCGTGATCGAGCCAGGCACGCCCCGGCCGGCATCGGCCAGGCTCATGTAGTCGTGGATGCCCACCAGCGCCGCCGCGCCGCCGCCGACCGCGTTGAAGACGCTGACCAGCTGCGGCATCGCGGTCATCTGGACGGTCCGCGCGGAGTAGAGGCCGACGCCGGCCCCGACTAGCGCGCCAGCCGCCATCACGATCCACCCGGTTACGGTGATCGCGCCGGAGTGAATGATGAGGGCAAGAGTGGCTACTACCGCTGCCACCATGCCAGCCGTCGACACCTGGTTACCGCGGCGCGCAGTGGCGGGGTTGTTCATCAGGTGCAGGCCGAGCACGAAGCAGGACGCCGCGGCGACGTAGATCAGCTGGATGGTCGTGCTGAAGGCGCTCATGACCGCTTGCCGTCATCGGCGACGGCCGTTCCGGGCCGCCGGCGGAACATCTTGAGCATCCGGCCGGTGACCACGTACCCGCCGACCACGTTCATCGCGGCGAACGCGGCAGCGACGAACGCGATCACGTACCCGATCGGGTTATGGGCGGTAACGGCGATCAGCATGGCGCCGACCAGCACAATTCCGTGAATCGAGTTGGCGGCCGACATCAGCGGCGTGTGCAGGGTAGCCGGGACCTTGCTGATCACCTCGAAGCCCACCCACAGGCTGAGCACGAAGATGACCAGGTCAGTCAGCAGTGCCGTCGACACGGGCGGTACCTCCAGCGGAATCGGCTTGAGCGGGCCCGGCTTG